>NZ_JBQEOI010000002.1:0-85360 GCF_052045125.1 Paracoccus sp. 22332 | reverse complement strand
CCGCGCCCGCCCATGATGACCCAGGTCTTCCAGTCGCCCTCGGGGGGCAGTTGATGCGGCAGGGCCCAGAACTCGAACAGCCAGGGCAGCGCCATCAGCGCGTTTTCCGACAGCCCGCCCAGGAAGGCGTCAACGTCCTGAGGCGCGGCGGAGGCAAGCCAGGCGGCGCCCGATTTCATCTCGTGCCGCGTCAAGGTCGAGGCTGCCTCCTCCGACCGCGCCGGCGATATCCTTGCGTAACTTGTCAACCCTGTTCCTTTCCGCCATCAAAAGGCCGACCGCCTCGCGGACGACCTTTGCGGTTTGCATGGCTTCCTTCAGCTCGGCGGGATCGACGGCCCCGCTCTGCCGGGCCTCCAACGCGGCCTCGTGACGTTTCAAATCCTTGACATAGGACCAGAACAACCCTTCGGCGACGGCAATGGCCTCGCTGGGGTCCATGCCTGCCTCCGCACTCGCAACCGGCTTCACGTCCGGCGCGGCCGGGTTCCGCCCGGCCGCGAACGGTCCTTCGGGATCACCGATGCCGATCCCGCGCCATTCCATATCGTTCATGCAAACTGTCCTGCCTCGTGTCCTGTCCGCACGAGCCGAAAAATGAAAAAGCGGCCCAAGGGTTGCCCCCGGCCGCTTGCCCACTTTTCCCAGCATGGAAAGGTTCTACCCCAGGGCGTTCGGTAAGTCAATCGCTAAACCGGGGCGCGCACGGTGCAGGCCTAATTATCCATTCCGAACAATGGCTTGCCCTGTGCAACACCCCTGCGCAACACCCGTCCTTCCCCGCGAACCGACCCGACCGGAAAGCGCAACGGGGATTCGGTTTCAGGCGTCCTTCGTGCCCTTGCCGCGCGGCGCCTTGCCCTGTCCCTGGCTCTTTGCCTCGGTCGCGGCGGCGATGGCGTTGGCGGCCTCGTCCTGCATCTTCTGGGCGAATCCCACCATCTGCGCGGCATAGGCCTCGGCCCATTCCGGCAGATGCCCCGATTTCAGCGCGGCGGCGCGCATTTCCTCGCCCTTCTCGCGGATCTTCTCGAACTGCTCCTCCCAGGCGTTCTGCATCGCCTGCCACTGGTTGCGGACATTCTCGCCCGCTTCCTCGAAATAGCCTTTGAACTGGCGGTTCATCTCGTCCTGGCGTTGCAGGGCGGTTTCCTGCCATTTGCGGGCGCTTGCCAGCATCTCGTCGTTGCGGCTGTTCAGGTCGTCCTGCCATTCGGCCACGCGCTTTTCATAGGTGCGCGCATTTTCGGCCAGGGTCGAAAACATGTCGGACAGTTTCATGGCTCATCCTCCTGCAAGGCGATGGCCGGGCGCGATCCGCGCCACGAAAAAGCCCGCCCTTGCCTGCAATGCTGCGCAACGGGACGGGCTTTGTCAAATGCCCTGAACGGTTTGCGGCGCTCAGCCGTCGCCCTGGACCGGACTTGTCGGATCGCCGCCCTGCTGCCGCTCGATCTCGCGCCAGCGGGCGACGGCCGCGTTGTGCTCCTCCAGCGTGCGGGAAAACGTGTGCCCGCCCGTCCCGTCGGCGACGAAGAAGACGTAATCCGTGCTGTCGGGATTCAGCGCCGCATGGATCGCCGCGCGGCCCGGATTGGCGATGGGCGTCGGCGGCAGCCCGTCCACGCGATAGGTGTTATAGGGCGTCCGCGCCGCCAGTTCCGACCGCCGCAACCCGCGATCCAGAACCCCCTGCCCGTTGGTGATGCCATAGATCACCGTCGGATCCGTCTCCAGCCGCATCCCGCGTTCCAGCCGGTTGACGAAGACGCTGGCGACCTGCGCCCGCTCGTCCGCCACGCCGGTCTCCTTCTCCACGATCGAGGCCATGATCAGCGCCTCCTCGGGCGTCTCGTAGGGCAGGCCGAAAGGCCGCGCCTCCCATTCCTCGGCCAGGATCGCCGCCTGCCGCTGCGCCATCTCGGCCAGCAACGCCGAACGGCTGCGGCCCTTCTCGACCTCATAGGTGTCGGGCGCAAGGCTGCCCTCGGCCGGGATGTCCTCGACCTCGCCGGTCAGAAAGGGCGCGGCCTTCAGCGCCTCGACCACCTGCCAGCTGGTCACGCCCTCGGCCATGACGACGCGCAGCCGCGCGCCGGGCTTTTCGACCGCAACCGAGATCGCCTCGGGCGATTCCTCGGTCGCGGGGTTGAAACGCGCCATTTCCTCGAAGGCGCCGGTGTCGGGGTTCATGTCGCGCAGCAGCACGGTGTTCTCGCGCACGCCCACGCGCACCAGAACCTCGGTCCCGCAGGTCGACGGCCCGCCCGCCGTGATCACCCCGACGATCTGTTCCATGCTGGCATGGGGCGGCACCAGATAGCTGCCGAATTTCAGATCCCGCGCCTTGTCCAGATAGTCCGTCCCGGCCCGAAAGACATAGGAATTGCTGATCGCCCCCTGCTCCACCAGTTGCTGGCTGACCGCGTTCAGGCTGGCGCCGGGCGCCACCTGCACGCATTGCGCGACCGCGCTCGGCCCCGGCCCGCTGAACTGGTGCTTGGCCCAGGCCACCGCCGCCGCCGCCGCGATCAGCATCACGATCAGCAGCGTCAGGAAGTTCGACGCGATATTGCGCCAGATCATTCCCGGACCTTCCCGAGGACCAGCGAGGCGTTGGTGCCGCCAAAGCCGAAGCTGTTGGACAGCGCCACATCGACGCGCCGCCGCACGGCCGCATTCGCCGCCAGATCCAGCTGCGGCTCGACCGCCGGATTGTCCAGGTTGATCGTCGGCGGGCAGATCTGGTCGCGGATCGCCAACGCGCAGAAGATCGCCTCGACCGCGCCCGCCGCGCCCAGCAGATGCCCGATGCTGGACTTGGTGGACGACATCACCACGTTCTTCGCGTGATCACCCAGCAGCCGTTCCACCGCGCCCAACTCGATGGTGTCGGCCATGGTGCTGGTGCCATGGGCGTTGATGTAATCGACCGCCGAAGGCTCCAGCCCGGCATTCTTCAGCGCGTTGCGCATCGCCCGGAAACCGCCATCGCCATCCTCGCTGGGGGCGGTGATGTGATAGGCGTCGCCCGACAGCCCATAGCCCAGGACCTCGGCATAGATTTTGGCCCCGCGCGCCTTGGCGTGCTCGTATTCCTCCAGCACCACGCAGCCCGCCCCCTCGCCCATCACGAACCCGTCCCGGTCCGCGTCATAGGGGCGGCTGGCCGCCTGCGGATCGTTGTCGCGCTTGGTCGACAACGCCTTGCAGGCGTTGAAGCCCGCGATGCCGATCTCGCTGATCGGGCTTTCCGCGCCGCCCGCGACCATCACATCGGCATCGCCCAGCATGATCAGCCGCGCCGCGTCGCCGATGGCATGCGCCCCGGTGGAACAGGCCGTCACGACCGCGTGGTTCGGTCCCTTGAAGCCGAAGCGGATCGACACCTGCCCCGAGACCAGGTTGATCAGCGCCCCCGGAATGAAGAACGGAGACACCCGCTTCGGCCCGCGCTCCTTGATCAGCACAGCCGTTTCGGCGATGCTGGTCAGCCCGCCGATCCCCGACCCGATCATCACGCCGGTGCGCTCGCGGTCTTCCTCGGTGGCGGGTTCCCAGCCGGAATCCTTCACCGCCTGCTCGGCCGCGGCCATGCCGTACAGGATGAAATCATCGACCTTGCGCCGGTCCTTCGGCTCCATCCAGTCGTCGGGGTTGAAGGTGCCGTCGCTGCCATCGCCGAAAGGGATTTCACAGGCGTATTTCGTCACCACGTCCTTGGAATCGAAGCGCGTGATCGGCCCGGCGCCGGACCGCCCGGCCAGCAGACGTTCCCACGTCGCCTCGACGCCGCAGGCCAGCGGCGTGACCATCCCCAATCCGGTGACAACAACCCTGCGCATCCGCACTGTCCTTCAAGCTGCAAATTCGTTCCGGCCCTGATACACGCAGCGGCAGATCCACGCAACGCCGCGGCTTCCGACCGGCAGCTCTTTGCATTGGACCTCAAATATCCCACAGGGGGTCTGGGGGACGTGAAGTCCCCCAGCGATCGCGGGACGCAAGCCTAGACCAGCCCTTCGGCCCGGAAATCCGCCCGCAGGTCGCGTTCAGGCCTCGGCCCCACATGCCCGATCACCTCGGCCGCCGCGATGCAGCCCATCCGTCCCGCCACGGCCAGCGGCGCGCCCAGGGCCAGGCCATAGATCAGCCCTGCGGCGAACTGGTCTCCCGCCCCGGTCGCGTCCACCGGCACGACCCGATGCACCGGCGCCGTCACGCGCTCGCCCTCGCGGATCAGGATCGCATCATCGCCCGAACGGGTGCAGATCACCGTGCCGCAATCCGCCGCCGCCAGACGCAGCGCCTCCTCCAGATCCTCGACCTGATACAGCGACTGCCATTCATGGACATTGCCGATCACGTAATCCATCGGCCCGGCCACCAGCCGCCGGAAATCCGCGCGGTGGCGGTCCACGCAGAAGGGATCGGACAGCGCGATCCCCGCCTGGCCGCCCGCCTCGTGGCAGGACCGCGCGGCCTTCAGGAACGCCTCCTTGCCCTTGGGCTTGTCGAACAGGTATCCTTCCAGGAACAGCCACCCGGCCCCTTGGAACACCGCAGGGTTCACATCGGCCGGCCCCAGTTCGGCCGAAATCCCCAGATAGGTGTTCATCGACCGCTCGCCATCCGGCGTCACGAAGATGATGCTGCGCGACGTCGGCAGTTGCTCGCCCGCGACTGGAGGGTTCACGAACACCGTTCCCGCCGCCTCGGTCTGCTCGGCATAGGACAAGCCCAGCGGATCGTCCGCCACCCGGCCGATGAAGGCCGTCCGCAGCCCCAGCATTCCGATCCCGGCCAGCGTGTTCGCCACCGACCCGCCGGGCACCAGCCGCGACTGCGCGCGCCCCGGCCCGTGGTCATCCGCCTGCGCGGCCATCAGGTATTCCGACCGCTCGCGCTCGATCAGCTGCATGATTCCCTTGCGGATCCCCAGCGCGGCCAGCCGGTCGTCATCGGTGGGCGAGATCACGTCCATCACCGCATTGCCGATGCCGATCACGTAAGGGGTGGTCATGCGGTCTTCTCCTCATAGGGGCACAGATCGTAAATCGGACAGACCGCGCAGCGCGGGCGGCGCGCCTGGCAGATGTATCGGCCGTGCAGGATCAGCCAGTGATGGGCATCCTGCTGGAAGCGGGCGGGCACGTTGTCCTCGATGGCGCGCTCGACCTCCTCGACATCGCGGCCGGGCGCGATGCGGGTGCGGTTGCCGACGCGGAAGATATGCGTATCGACGGCCTGCGCCGGAAAATGAAAGGCGCTGTTCAGCACCACATTGGCGGTCTTGCGCCCGACGCCCGGCAGGCTCATCAGCGCCGCGCGGCTGTCGGGAACCTCGCCGCCGAACTCCTCGACCAGGATGCGCGACAGGGTGATGACGTTCTTCGCCTTCTGGCGGAACAGGCCGATGGTCTTGACATGCTCGGTCATGCCCTCAAGCCCCAGATCCAGCATCTTCTGCGGCGTGTCGGCCACGGCGAACAGGCCCCTGGTGGCCTTGTTGACGCCCACATCGGTCGCCTGCGCCGACAGCGCCACCGCCACCACCAGCGTGAAGGGGTTGGAAAAGACCAGCTCGGTCTCGGGCTGCGGATTGGCCTCGGCCAGGCGCGAAAAGATCGCGACCTGCTGGGCAAAGGGCAAGGGCTGCGGCAGACGGCGGGGCTGGACCATGGCCCGACGCTTTTGGCCGTCCTCGCCCGGCAATGCAAGCCCGGCCCGGCCCCGACCCGGCGACCAGAGGTTTTTTCTGCCAATCCAGCATCTTCCACGCACCCGTGACTTTCCTTTCCCCCGGAACTGGGCCAGCGTCGGCGCGTTGGGCGGCAACCGGAAATTTGCCGCATGATCAAAGCCGCAAGACCAGGAAAGGGAAACTCCATGAACCTTCGCGTCACCACCATCCTCGCCAGCGCCGGCCTTGTCGCCCTTGGCGCCTGCGCTCCCACCGACGGCACCGGCACGACCGGGATGAGCCGCACCCAGCAAGGCGCCCTGGCCGGGGCCGCCGTCGGCGCCGTCCTGGCGGGCACCCGCGACAGCGACAGCAACAACCAGGGCCGGGACGCGGCGCGCGGGGCGATTCTGGGCGCGGCGGCGGGCGCCATCGCGGGCAACATTCTCGACCGTCAGGCCCAGGCGCTGCAACAGTCCGTCAGCAGCAACGTCCAGGTCGTGAACCGGGGCGACCACCTGCAAGTCATCCTGCCCGAGGGCATCCTGTTCGCCACCGATTCCGCTGCCGTCACCGGCCAGGCGCAGAACGATCTCTATGCCGTGGCGCGCAACCTGAACCAGTATCCGAACAGCCGCGTCCAGGTCGTGGGCCACACCGACAACACCGGGTCGGCCGCGCATAACATGGACCTGTCGCAGCGCCGCGCCCAGTCGGTCGCCAGCATCCTGACCGCCGCAGGCGTGGCCCCGGCCCGCCTGACCGCCACCGGGCAGGGCTTCAACCAGCCGGTCGCATCCAACAACACCGCCGCAGGCCGCGCCCAGAACCGGCGGGTCGAAATCCTGATCTGGCCGACCCGCTGATCGCCACCCCGCAACGCAAAACCCCCGGTCGCAGGACCGGGGGTTTTTTCGTGATCACTGTCCGAATATCATTGTCCGAATGCCGTCAGTTCAACCGACGCGCCACGTCCTCGATGGCTTCGTCGATCCCGGCCGACCGCTGGCCAGCGCCCACCTGCTGCGCCAGCAGGCTGGAAGCGGCTGCGACCGCAGCCTGCACCGCCCGGTCGCGCACGGCACGCACCGCATCGGCCTCGGCGCTTGCGATCTGATCCTCGGCCCCCTTCAGGCGGCGTTCGATCGAGGTCTTCAGGTCGGCCTTGGCCTTGGCGGCCTGGGCCTCGGCCTCGCGCTTGGCATTGGCGACGATCTGATCGGCCTGGCCCGCCACCTCGCGCTGGCGGCGCTCATAGCTGGCATAGATCTCCTGCGCTTCCTCGCGCAGGCGCTTGGCCTCGTCCAGGTCGCGGCGGATGCCCGCAGCGCGGCTGTCCAGAAGCGCGCCGATCCGGGCGGGCACCTTGAAATACAGCAGCACGCCCACGAAAACCAGGAACGACACCAGCACGATGAAGTCCGTGTTCCGCAACGAGAAGAACGGGCCGGACGCGGCGGCGGCCGGTCCGGCGGCCAGAACCGTGGCGGCAAGAAGGGAAAGTTTCTTCACTGCAAGGCCCCTTTCATGCGGCTGTCCACGGCCTGATCGACGGCGGCCTGATCGACCGTCCCGCCGAAGCTGCGCACCAGTTCGGCGGCAACGTCGCGGGCGACCTCGCGGGCGTCGGTATCGGCGCTGTCGCGGATCTCGCGGATGCGCTTTTCCGATTCCGCCGCGCGCGCCGAAATCTCGGCATCGGCATGGGCGATGGCGGCGTCCAGTTCCTTCTGGATCTCGGCGCGGTTGGCGGCGACGATCTTGCCCGCCTCGGCCCGCGCGTCGGCCAGGGCCTTGTCATAGGCGGCCTCGGCCTCTTTGGCCTTCAGCTTGAATTCCTCGGCGGCCATCAGATCGCCGGTCATGGCGCCCTGGCGGTCGGACAACACGGCGCCGATGCGCGGCAGCGCGATCTTGGCCACGACCCAATACAGCACCAGCATGGTGACGATGAGCCAGAAAATCTGGTTCGCGAAAGTCGTCAGATCCAGCTGGGGCAGGCCCGTGGCTGTCTCGGTCTCGCCATGCGCGATCGAGCTTGCGACGCTTTCGGTATGTTCGGCCGCGGTATGGGCGGCCTCTTGCAACAGGCTGATCATGTCCAAACCCCTTGGCCTTGAAGGTCACGAAGGGGCGGGGGCCGGACCCCCACCCCGCCGCAAGGATGGCGTTGGATCAGACTGCGAACATCAGCAGAAGCGCGACCAGGAACGAGAAGATCCCCAGGGCTTCGGCGAAGGCCATGCCGATGAACAGCGTGGCGGTCTGGCCGGCGGCGGCCGACGGATTGCGGAGCGCGCCCGACAGGAAGTTGCCGGCGACGTTGCCCACACCGATGGCGGCCCCGCCCATGCCGATGGCGGTCAGGCCGACGCCGATGTACTGGCCCAGTTCTCCGATATTGCCTTCCATGATGATGCTCCTTGCGGTTGGAAGTTGTGGATTGGGGTGAAACCCGACCGTGCAGCCCGGCTTAGTGCGACGGGTGCAGCGCGTCCTTCAGGTAGACGCAGGTCAGGATGGTGAAGACATAGGCCTGGATGAAGGCCACCAGGATTTCGAAGGCATACATGCCGACCACCGCGATGATCGAGATCGGCGCGACGGCGGCGATGGCCGCGAAGCCCGCGAAGACCTTGATCACGGCGTGACCGGCGATCATGTTGCCCGCAAGTCGGATGGAATGGCTGACGGGGCGCACGAAATAGCTGATGACCTCGATCACGGCCAGCACCGGGCGGATGGCCAGCGGGGCCGAGCGGACCCAGAACAGGTCCAGGAAATGCGCGCCGTTCTTGATGAAGCCAATGGCCGTCACGGTCAGGAACACCGACAGCGCCAGCACGCCCGTCACCGCGATATGCGAGGTCACGGTAAAGGCCATGGGCAGCAGGCCCAGGAAGTTGGCGAAGACGATGAACATGAACAGCGTCATGATATAGGGGAAGTATTTCAGCCCGTCCTTGCCCGCGATGTCGGCGACCATCTTGTGGACCAGGCCATAGGCCAGTTCCGCGATGGACTGGCTGCGGCTGGGCACGATGGCCCGGCCGCGCGTGCCCATCACCAGCAGGGCCAGCGTGGCGGCGACGATCAGGAACAGCCACAGCGTGACATTGGTCGGCGTGTACCAGTGGACCGCGCCGTCCCCGAACAGCGGGCGCACGATGAACTGGTCCATCGGGTGGAAAGACAGGCCGGTTGCCTCGCCATGCGCTTCTGTCGCCACGATCAATCCCTCTCGTCGGTGCCCGGCGGCTTGCCGGATGTGCTGCCAAGTTCGGCTGCCGTGCGCATCATCACCTTGATGCCGGCCACGAAGCCGAGAAGTATGAACAGGATCAGCATGATCGGCAGGGTGCCGAACAGCCAGTCCAACCCGTATCCGATCCCGGCGCCCAGCATGATGCCCGCGACGATCTCGGTGACCATGCGCCAGGCGACATGCGCCTTGTCATAGCCCGCCATCGGCCCGGCGACCTCTGGCTTCGCGGTCACCTTGGACAGCCGCTCCTCCAGGTCGCGCAGGCGGGCGGCATCCGCCTGCCGGTCCGCGCTGTCCCTGGGATCTTCGGCCATCTGTCGCGCCCGTTCTTCGTTGCCGGGCTGTCTAGGGTGGATCCCCCGCCAAGTCAAGCATGGGGAAAATCCAATCAAGATATTGATTTACATTGGGATTATAGATTCCGGCGATGATGCGCCGCGCGGCGCCGGCCCTGCCCGACGCGGACAATATTCAACCGGACAGTTGACCATTCCCGCCAT
The DNA here is from genome assembly GCF_052045125.1 of Paracoccus sp. 22332. NCBI lineage: Bacteria > Pseudomonadati > Pseudomonadota > Alphaproteobacteria > Rhodobacterales > Paracoccaceae > Paracoccus > Paracoccus sp. 22332. Next base: position 75,912 of record NZ_JBQEOI010000002.1, on the reverse strand, counting down.
TCCGCGCCATCACGGGCGGATGAACGCCCCCGCGCCCGACCGGCTGGACCTGATCTTCGCGGCCCTGGCCGACCCCACCCGGCGGCGGGTGCTGTCGATGCTGCTGGAAGACGACATGGCCGTCAGCGACGTGGCCGCGCCCTTCGACATGAGCCTGGCGGCGATCTCCAAGCATCTGTCGGTCCTTGCGGCGGCCGGGCTGATCCGGCAGGAACGCCGGGGCCGGATCACCTGGTGCAAGCTGGACCCGGACGGGATGCGCGCGGCATCCGTCTGGATGCAGGGCTTCGGGCAGTTCGACCCGGTGGACCTGGACGATTTCGAACGGTTTCTAGAGGTGCAGATCGGCGAATGGAGCAGCGATGACGGCGCCCCCTGACATCCTCTGCATCGGCGCGATGCTGTGGGACGTGATCGGCCGCGCGCCGCGCCGGATGGCGCCGGGCGCCGACGTGCCGGGCCGGATCCGCCACATCCCCGGCGGCGTGGCCCTGAACGTCGCGGTGGCGCTGGCTCGCTGGGGGTTGCGCCCCGCCGTCCTGTCCGCCGTGGGCCGCGACCCGGAGGGAGCGGCCCTGGTGGCCGAGGCGGAACGTCTGGGCGTCCTGACCGCGCATCTGGCCCGCGACACCGGCCTGCCGACCGACACCTATATGGGAATCGAAGACAGCGAGGGGCTGATCGCCGCCATCGCCGATGTCCACAGCCTGGAGGATGCGGGCACCGCGATCCTGGCCCCGCTGGACGGCGCGCTGTCCGGCTGGACCGCGCCGGTCGTCCTGGACGGCAACCTGACCGAGGATCTGCTGGCCAGCGTGGCCCGCGATCCGCGCCTGTCCCGCGCCGACCTGCGCGTGGTCCCGGCCAGCCCCGGCAAGGCCGAACGGCTGGAACCCCTGATCGCCGCCCGCCGCGGCTGCTTCTATCTCAACCGGCTGGAGGCCGAGATTCTCGCCGGTCGCGCCTGTCCCGACGCCGCCACCGCCGCGCAGGCCGTCGTCGCGCGCGGCGCCGCCCGCGTGCTGGTCACCGACGGCCCGCATCCGGTCGCCGAGGCGATGGCGGGTGCGCCGACCCTGACCTTCGCCCCGCCGCCCGTCACCGTCGCGCGCGTGACCGGCGCGGGCGATTGTTTCCTGGCCGCGCATCTGGCCGCCGAACTGAACCGACAGCCGCGCGACGCGGCCCTGCGCCAGGCCGCCTGTGCCGCCGCCGCGCATGTCTCTGGAAAGGATGTTCCATGACCGCCCCCCTCAGCTTCTCGCCCGAAGTCCGCGACGCCCTGGCCGCCGGCCGCCCGGTCGTGGCGCTGGAATCGACGATCATCACCCACGGGATGCCCTGGCCGCAGAACCTGGACATGGCGCGGCAGGTCGAACAGGCGATCCGCGACAACGGCGCGGTGCCCGCCACCATCGCCGTGATGGGCGGGCAGATCCATGTCGGCATGGACGACAAGGCGTTGCAGGCCCTGGCGCAGACGCCGCCGGATCAGGCAATGAAACTGTCGCGCGCCGATCTGGCGGTCTGCCTGGCCAATGGCCGCACCGGCGCGACCACGGTCGCCGCGACGATGATCTGCGCGCATCTGGCGGGCATCCGGGTCTTTGCGACCGGCGGCATCGGCGGCGTGCATCGCGGGGCCGAGTCCAGCTTCGACATTTCCGCCGACCTTCAGGAACTGGCGCAGACCCCGGTGACGGTGGTCGCGGCGGGCGCCAAGGCGATCCTGGACCTGCCCAAGACGTGGGAGGTGCTGGAAACCCTGGGTGTGCCGGTGATCGCCTATGGCCAGGACGACCTGCCCGCCTTCTGGTCGCGCGCCAGCGGCATCCGCGCGCCGCTGCGCATGGACAGCGCCGATCAGATCGCCGCCGCCGCCGCCATGCGCGCGCGCCTTGGCCTGAACGGCGGCCAGCTTGTCGCCAACCCGATCCCGCCCGAGGCCGAGATCGCCGCCGAGGTGATCGGCCCGGTCATCGAACAGGCCCTGTCCGAGGCCGAGGCCCAACGCATCGCCGCGAAACAGGTCACGCCCTTCCTGCTGCAACGCATCTTCGAGCTGACCGAGGGCCGGTCGCTGCACTCCAACATCGCCCTGGTCCTGAACAACGCCCGCCTGGCATCGCAGATTGCCGTCGCCATGTCCCAGCGATGACCCGTTGACCGTCCCGCCCATCCCGGCGTAAGGCTGGCGACGTGCGCGGCTGGCGGAATTGGTAGACGCAGTTGGTTTAGGTCCAACCGCTTCGGCGTGGGGGTTCGAGTCCCTCGCCGCGCACCACGGCGCCGGGCTGGGCGCGGCACTGCTGCGCCGCAGTCCCCGCCAGCCTCAGCGGCAGTCCAGCGTCACCTCGACCGGGTTTGGCACCAGATCCAGCATCGCACCGCTGCTGGCGTCCACACCGGCGCCGATGATGCCGCCGACCAGCACGTTGCCCGCCATTGCGGCGCTGCCACCGCTGGCGACCCTGTTTGTCACGCGGACCTGCTGATGCTTGCAGCCGTCCTTCGTGATCAGGACATTCAGTTCCGACTTGCGCGGCACCTTGAACGTGCACGGCGTATTGTTGCAGGTCTGCCCGTCGCTCATCTTCACCTGGGCGCCGGTGGGGGTCGAGTTGACGATAAGAGCGTCGTTGGACCCGCGAGTGATGGTGGCGCAGCCCGCAACGGAAAGAACGGCGCAAACAAGAAGGATTGGTTTGAACATCATATCCTCGTAAAAGATTGCCGCTGCTTGGTCGCGCGAAATCGTGAACGGGACAACCAGCCATATAGTTCTGTTTTTATTAGATTTCCGCAGGCCTCTTGCCCTGTCGGAGCGACCGCGACAGGATCTGCCCCGCCTTGACTTTTGACCGCCCGGTCAGCAAACTGGCCCGGTACCTATCTATAGACAGGCAGCAGGAGGGTCTTATGAACATCGACCTTTCGCGCCGCGGCTTCTTGAGGCTGGCGGGTGCGGGGGTTGCGGCGACATCGCTGGGGGCAATGGGCTTCGGCGGGGCCGAGGCGGCGGAACAGGCGCATGTGCGCGCCTTCAAGCTGGCCACGACCACGGAAACGCGCAACACCTGTCCCTACTGCTCAGTCGCCTGCGGGATCATCATGTATTCCAAAGGCGACGTGAAAGCGGGCGAGACCGCCCAGCTTCTGCACATCGAAGGCGACGCCGACCATCCGACGAATCGCGGCACGCTGTGCCCCAAGGGCGCCGCGCTGAAGGATTTCGTCCATGCGCCCACGCGCCTGACCAAGCCGCGCTATCGCGCCGCCGGTGCCAGCGACTTCCAGGACATCACCTGGGACGAGGCCCTGGACAAGATCGCACGCGCGATGAAGGATGACCGCGACGCCAACCTGATCCAGGTGAACGAGGCGGGCGTGCCCGTCAACCGCTGGACCACGACCGGCTTCCTGGCGGCATCGGCAACCACAAACGAAACCGCATGGCTGACCTACAAGACGGTCCGGTCCATGGGGATCGTCGGATTCGATAACCAGGCGCGCGTCTGACACGGCCCCACGGTGTCCAGTTTGGGCCCGACATTTGGCCGTGGAGCGATGACCAACTCCTGGACCGACATCAAGAACACCGACCTTGTGGTCGTCATGGGCGGCAATGCCGCCGAAGCGCATCCCTGCGGCTTCAAATGGGTGACCGAGGCCAAGCACCATCGCGGCGCCAAGCTGATCGTGGTCGATCCGCGCTATAACCGCACGGCGTCCGTGTCGGATTACTATGCGCCGATCCGTCCGGGCAGCGACATCGTGTTCCTGATGGGCGTGATCCGCTGGTGCATCGAAAACGACAAGGTGCAGTGGGATTACGTCCGCAACTATACCAACGCCAGCTTCCTGGTGAAGGACGAGTTCGGCTGGTCCGACGGGCTGTTCACCGGCTATGACGAGGAAAAGCGCGACTACGACAAGTCCAGCTGGGACTACAAGATGGGCGAGGACGGGTTCGTCCAGACCGATCCCACCCTGCAGGATCCGCGCTGCGTCTGGAACCTGCTGAAAGCGCATGTCGACGCCTATACGCCGGAATTCGTCGAACGCATCTGCGGCACGCCCAAGGACAAGTTCCTGCATATCTGCGGCATGATCGGCGAATGCTCGTCGCCCACCAAGACCATGACCTCGATGTATGCGCTTGGCTGGACCCAGCATTCCAAGGGCGCGCAGAACATCCGCGGCATGGCGATGCTGCAACTGATCCTGGGCAATATCGGCGTCCGGGGCGGCGGGATGAACGCGTTGCGCGGCCATTCCAACATCCAGGGCCTGACCGATATCGGGCTGATGTCGAACCTGATCCCCGGCTACCTGAACATCCCCACGGAAAAGGAAGCGGACTGGGCGACCTACATGTCCACCCGCGGCTTCAAGCCGATCGTGCCGGGGCAGACCAGTTACTGGCAGAACTATTCCAAGTTCATGGTCAGCTTCATGAAGGCGATGTGGGGGGATGCCGCCACGGCCGAAAACGACTGGGCCTATCACTATCTGCCCAAACTGGACGTGCCCGCCTATGACGGGATGCGCATGTTCGAGCTGATGGCCCATGGCAAGGTGAACCTGTATTTCTGCCAGGGCTTCAACCCGATCCTGTCGTTCCCCAACCGGGGCAAGATGACCGAGGCGTTTTCCAAGCTGAAGATGCTGGTGGTCATGGATCCGCTGGAGACGGAAACCTCGCATTTCTGGCAGAACCACGGCATCTACAACGACGTGGACACGGCATCCATCCAGACCGAGGTTCTGGAACTGCCCACCACCTGCTTTGCCGAGGACGAGGGCGCGTTGGTGAACTCGGGCCGGTGGCTGCAATGGCACTGGCCGGGGGCGACCCCGCCGGGCGAGGCCAAGCACGACACCTGGATCATGGCGCAGATCTTCCTGCGCGTGAAAAAGCTCTATCAGGACGAAGGCGGGGTCTTCCCCGACCCGATCCTGAACCTGACCTGGGACTATCGCGACCCGAACGATCCCAAGGCGGACGAGCTTGCCCGGGAAATGAACGGCCGCGCGCTTGCGACCGTCTATGACGCCGCAGACCCCACCAAGGTCGTGGCCGAGGCCGGGCAGCAACTGTCCAGTTTCGGACATTACCGCGACGACGGGTCCACCATGGGCGGCTGCTGGATCTATGCGGGAAGCTGGACCGAGGCGGGCAACATGATGGCGCGGCGGGACAATACCGATCCCGACGACACCGGCGCCTTCCTCAACTGGGCCTTTGCCTGGCCGGCGAACCGGCGGATCCTGTACAACCGGGCGTCCTGCGACTTGCAGGGCAAGCCCTGGGATCCCTCGCGCAAGATCATCGAATGGACAGGCGAGAAATGGGAAGGCTATGACGTGCCGGACATTCCGGTCACGGCCAAGCCAGAGGAGGTCGGTCCGTTCATCATGAACCCCGAGGGCGCGTCCCGGCTGTTCAGCCGGGGGATGATGCGCGACGGCCCCTTCCCGACGCATATGGAACCGTTCGAAGCCCCCATTGCCAACCCGTTCAACGCGCGGATGCGCGGCAACCCGGTGGCACGGGTGTTCCAAAGCACGGCGGACCAGTTCGCCGAGATCGGGGAGCCTGAATTCCCCTGCGTCGCGACCAGCTATCGCCTGACCGAGCATTTCCACTATTGGACCAAGCACAACCCGGTGAACGCCGCGTTGCAGCCCGAGTTCTTCGTGGAGATCAGCGAGGAACTGGCGGCGGAGCGCGGCATCGCCAAGGGCGGCCGGGTCCGGGTCTGGTCCAAGCGCGGGCAGGTCTGGGCCAAGGCGGTCGTGACCAAGCGGCTGCGGCCGTTGCAGGTGGACGGCAAGACCGTCCATGTCATCGGCATCCCGCTGCATTGGGGCTTTATGGGATCGGCGAAAAAGGGCTTCGGCCCGAACAGCCTGACCTCTCAGGTCGGCGACGCGAACGTCGAGACGCCTGAATTCAAGGCCTTCATGGTCAATATCGAACCCGCAGAGGAGCCGGTGGCATGACCGAAACCGCGCCCCAACCCACCACGGCGGCGGCCAACCCGCCCGTCCAGCCGATCGGGTCGAATCTGCTGCCCTCCGACGTGGTCCGCATCTCGGCCACCAAGGACGTGCCGCAGCCCGACCGGCAGCTGACCAAGGTCGCCAAGCTGATCGATGTCAGCAAATGCATCGGCTGCAAGGCCTGCCAGTCGGCCTGCATCGAGTGGAACGACACCAAGCCCGAGGTCGAGACCAACGTGGGGGTCTATGAAAACCCCCACGACCTGACCCCGAACATGTTCACCCTGATGCGGTTCAGCGAATGGGTGAACCCGGAAACCGACAACCTGGAATGGCTGATCCGCAAGGACGGCTGCATGCATTGCGAGGACCCGGGCTGTCTCAAGGCCTGCCCGGCGCCCGGCGCCATCGTGCAGTATTCCAACGGCATCGTCGATTTCATCCATGAAAACTGCATCGGCTGCGGATACTGCGTGACCGGCTGTCCCTTCGACATCCCGCGCATCAGCAAGGTCGATCACAAGAGCTATAAATGCACCCTCTGTTCCGACCGCGTGGCGGTGGGCCAGGGTCCGGCCTGCGCCAAGGCCTGCCCCACCCAGGCCATCGTCTTCGGGACCAAAGAGGACATGATCGCCCATGCCAACGACCGGATCGAGGATCTGAAGTCGCGCGGCTACGACAACGCCGGGATCTATGACCCGCAGGGGGTGGGCGGCACGCATGTGATCTATGTGCTGCACCATGCCGACAAGCCGCAGATCTATGACGGGCTGCCGGAAAATCCGCGCATCTCGCCGGTGGTCGAGGGCTGGAAGGGCGTCACCAAGACCGCCGGTCTGGCGGTGATGGGGGTGGCCGCCGTGGGGGCCGCGATCCACGGGCTGTTCGCCCGCGCCAACCGCGTGGACGAACACGAGGAACAGGCCGCAGAACGGCTGGTCCAGGCCGATGCGCCCGCCAGTGCGCCCCATGACAGGGGGGACGTGTGATGCCGCGCCCCCTCTATTCCGAACCGGGCGACCGGATCGAAAGCGTCAAGCCGGTGACGGTCAGCCGTTACCGGGGCTTCATCCGGGGCAACCACTGGGTGACGGCGCTGTCGCTGATCCTGCTGCTGCTGTCGGGTCTGGCGCTGTTCCATCCGTCGCTGTATTTCCTGACCGGCCTGTTCGGCGGCGGGCAGACGACGCGCTGGATCCATCCGATCATCGGCGTGGTGCTGTTCTTCAGCTTCCTGCTGATGTTCGTGCAGCTGTGGCGCCTGAACCTGCCCCGCCCCGAGGATACCACCTGGGTCGCCCAGATCGGGGATGTGGTCGCCGGAAACGAGGAAAAGCTGCCCGAGCTTGGCAAATACAACGCCGGGCAGAAATTCATCTTCTGGGCCATGTCGATCCTGATCGTGGTGCTGATCGTGACCGGGGTGATGATCTGGGAACAGTTCTTCGGCGGGCTGGTGACGATCCCGACCCGGCGCATTGCCGTGCTGGTGCATTCGCTGGCAGCGGTGGCGATCATCCTGGTGTTCATCCTGCATGTCTATGCGGCGATCTGGACGCGCGGCACGTTGCGGGCGATGACGCGGGGAACCGTGACGGGTGGCTGGGCCTATCGCCACCACCGTAAATGGCTGCGCGAACTGGCTGGACGCCACCAGAACGGCCCGGCAGAATAACGCAAAGGCAAGTGGCCGGTCCGGCCCGGAGACGGTATGACAACCACCATGCAACCCGACCCTTCGGTCATCGGCGGCGTCCCCGTGGCGCCGCTGGCTTTTTTGCCCGACGCCGCGGCGGTCTTTGACAAGCGGGCCGGGCGGTTCGCCTTTCTGGCCGATCACGGCGGCAACCTGGCGCCCTATCTGCGCTTCCTGGCCGACCTCACCGCCTTGCAGGCGCGGCTGGCGCGCGACCTGCCCGCACCCGCGCCGATCCCCGCCGACCGCATCCGCATCGCCCGCGAAAGCCGGATGCCGCCCATCGACCGCGCCGCCCTGGCGGTGGACGAGGCAATGCACGCCACGCTGGACCGCTTCCTGGCCGAGGCTGCGGTGCTGGACATGCCCGAACCCGCCCGCTTGGCCCTGTCCGCCGTCACGGCGGCGGGCATTGCCGACCGGCACTGGCTGCTGGAGAATATCCTGTCCGACCGCATCCCCGACGACAGCGCCGCGCCGCATCTGTTCGTCGGCACTGCCGTGCAGGTCCATCTGGCGCGGCTGGCCGCCACGCTGGACGCCGCGCAACTGGTCAGGATCCGCACCGGCACCTGCCCGACCTGCGGCGGACGGCCCGCGACATCCTCGGTCATGGGTGCGGCGGGGATCGAAAGCACACGCTATGCCGCCTGCGGCTGCTGCGCGACGCACTGGAACGAGGTGCGCGTGACCTGCCTTTGCTGCGGGTCGACCAAGGGCATCAGCTATCGCAGCGTCGAAACGGACGAGGCGACGGTGAAGGCGGAATTGTGTTCCGAATGCGGCAGTTGGGTGAAGATCCTCTATCAGAACAAGAACCCCAGCCTGGATCCCGTCGCGGACGACGTGTCCAGCCTGGGCCTCGACATGCTGATGAAGGACACCGATTTCCGGCGCGGCGGCTTCAACCCCTTCATCGCGGGCTATTGATGACGGGGTTCCGCGCCCTGCCCTCGGTCGATCAGGTTCTGCTGTCCGACAGGGGCCGGGCGCTGATCGAGGCCCATGGCCGCGCGGTGGTCACCGCCACCCTGCGCGCCCGTCTGGACGCCGCCCGCGCCGCGATCAAGGGCGGCGCCGATGGCGAAACCGAGGCCGCCCGCCTGCCGCATCTGCTGGCCGCCGATCTGGCGGCGGGGGCGCAATCGAAGCTGCGCCCGATGCTGAACCTGACCGGCACGGTGCTGCACACCAACCTGGGCCGGGCGATCCTGGCGGAGGAGGCGATCAAGGCGGCCTCGGCGGCCATGGCCGCGCCGCTGGCGCTGGAATTCGACCTGGACGGCGGCGGACGCGGGCAGCGCGACGACCACCTGCGCGGGCTGCTGTGCGAGCTGACCGGGGCCGAGGACGCGACCATCGTCAACAACAACGCCGCCGCTGTCCTGATCGCGCTGAACACCTTCGGCCAGGGGCGGCAGGCCATCGTTTCGCGCGGCGAACTGATCGAGATCGGCGGCGCCTTCCGCATGCCCGACATCATGGCGCGGGCGGGCGCGCAGCTTGTCGAGGTCGGCACCACCAACCGCACCCATCCGCGCGATTATGAAGACGCGATCACGGCAGAGACGGGGCTGATCCTCAAGGTCCATACCTCGAACTACCGCATCGAGGGGTTTACCGCTGAAGTTCCCGCCCCCGCGCTGGCGCAGATCGCCAGGAAGGCGGGCGTGGTGCTGCTGAACGACCTGGGGTCGGGGTCGCTGGTCGATCTGGCGGCTTACGGGTTGCGCCGCGAACCGACCGTGGCCGAGGCTGTGGCGGAAGGGGCTGACCTGATCACCTTCTCGGGCGACAAGCTGCTGGGCGGGCCGCAGGCGGGCTTCATCGTCGGGCGGCGTGATCTGATCGCGCAAATCAACAAGAACCCGCTGAAACGCGCCGTCCGTCTGGACAAGATCCGCATCGCCGCGCTGGAGGCGACGCTGCGCCTGTATCGCGATCCCGACCGCTTGGCCCAACGCCTGCCGACCCTGCGCCACCTGTCGCGCCCGCAATCCGACATCGCCGCCCAGGCCGAACGGCTGGCCCCGCAGGTGGGGGCGCTGCTGCCGGACTACAGCGTGACCGCGACCGATTGCGCCAGCCAGATCGGCTCGGGGGCGCTGCCGGTGGACACGCTCCCCTCTGCCGGGCTGCGCATCACCGGCCAAGGCGGCGACGCGCCCGACCGGCTGTCGGCCCGGCTGCGCGCCCTGCCCTGCCCCGTCGTCGGCCATATCCGCGACGGCGCGCTGATCCTGGACCTGCGCTGCCTCGACCGCGACGACGACCTGCTGCGGGCGCTGTCGGCATGATCGTCGGCACGGCGGGGCATATCGACCACGGCAAGACCGCGCTTGTGAAGGCGCTGACCGGCACCGATGCCGACCGCCTGGCCGAGGAAAAGGCCCGCGGCATCACCATCGACCTGGGCTTCGCCTATGCCGATCTGGGCGGCGGCAGGGTCACGGGCTTTGTCGACGTGCCGGGCCACGAACGCCTGATCCACACCATGCTGGCGGGCGCGGGCGGCATCGACATGGCGCTGCTGGTGGTGGCCGCCGACGACGGCGTGATGCCGCAGACGCGCGAGCATGTGGCGATCCTGGACCTGTTGGGCATCGCGCGCGGGATTGTGGCGCTGTCCAAGGCCGATCTGGCCGACGATGCCCGCCGCGTGGCCGTGACGGCGGAAATCCGTGCGGCGCTTGAAGGCACCGCCCTGGCCGATGCGCCGGTCCTGCCGGTCTCCTCTCTGACCGGCGAAGGCGTCGACGCCCTGCGCGCCGCCCTGATCGCCGCCGAGGCCGAGACGACCGCCCGCCACGCCGACGGCCCGATGCGGCTGGCCGTGGATCGCAGCTTCACCCTGTCCGGCGCGGGCACGGTCGTCACCGGCACCATGCTGGCGGGCCGCGTCGCGGTCGGGGATCAGGTGACCGTCAGCCCCCGTGGCCTTCCGGCCCGCGTGCGCGGCATCCATGCCCAGAACCGTCCCGCAACCGAAGGGCTGGCGGGCCAGCGTTGCGCGCTGAACCTGGCGGGCGAGGCGATCAGCAAGGACGCCATCCATCGCGGCGACGTGGTGCTGTCGCCCGCTTTGCACGCGCCCACTGACCGCATCGACGCCTGGCTGACGGTGCTGGCCAGCGAACCCAAGCCCATCGGCACCTGGTTCCCTGCCCGCCTGCACAGCCATGCGGTCGAGGCCGGGGCGCGCATCGTGCCCCTGTCCGATCCCATCCAGCCCGGCGGCAGCGGCCCGGTGCAGATCGTGCTGGACCGTCCTGTCGCGGCGGCGGTGCATGACCGCTTCATCCTGCGCGACGTGTCGGCCAGCCGCACCATCGGCGGCGGGCGCTTCCTGGACCTGCGCGCCCCCGCCCGCAAGCGCCGCACGCCCGAACGGCTGGCGCTGATCGCCGCCGCCCGGCCCGAGGATCCCGCCGCCGCCCTTGCCGCGATGCTGGCCGTGGCGCCGGTCGATCTGCCCGGCTTCGCCCGCGACCGCAGCCTGTCGCCCGCTGCCCTGGCGGACGCCGCCCGCATCGCCCAGGCCGTCACCATCGGCGATCTGGCGATCAGCCGGGCCGTTCTGGCGGCGCTGCAAACCCAGTTGACCCAGATCCTGACGCAGTTCCACCAGGACAACCCGGACCTGCCCGGCCTGGGCCGCGAGCGCCTGCGCCTGACGCTGCAACCGCGCCTGCCCAAGGACGCCTTTCTGGCCTTCCTGCGCGCCGAAGCCGATGCAGGCCGCGCGGTCCCCGATGGCGCCTTCCTCCGCCTGCCGGGCCACGAGGTCCGCTTCACGGCCGAGGACGAGGCGCTGTGGGACCGCATCGCCCCCGCCCTGCTGGGCGAGATGCGCTTCCGCCCGCCGCGCGTCCGCGACTTCGCCACCGACTTCGGCATGGACGAGCGAGAGGTGCGCCGCGTTCTGAAACTGACCCAGAAGCTGGGCCGCACCGACCAGATCGCGCATGACCATTTCTTCGCCCGCCCCGTCACGGCCGAGATGGTGGCGATCATTCTGGACTTGGCCGCGCAGGCCCCCGACGGCTGGTTCACCGCCCCCGCCTTTCGTGACCGGGTGCAGAACGGCCGCAAGGTCGCCATCGAAATCCTGGATTTCTTCGACCGCCACGGCCTGACCTTGCGCCGCGGCGATTTACGTCGCATCAACCCGCATCGCGCCGACCTGTTCGGCGAGCCTGGAAGGGAATCGTCCCCGGTGGGGCGGCCGGACTTCAACTCCGGTTGGGGCAGCGAGACTGTCCCGGGTGGGTTCGACTCCCATTCCCTTCCGCCATCATCCGAAGGCCGGCCATGACCGATTTCGACGACTGGCTGCGCGCCACCTTCGCGGAAACGCAGGGCTTCACCCTGCTGATCGTCTTGGTCGGCACGCAGGGGGGTCGGGTCGATCTGCTGCGGTCGGCGCATCTGCATGTGATCGGCGACGATATCGCCTGGCCTGACATGGCGGCGCATCTGGACGGATCGGGCGTGGCTTGGGACGCGGTCGCGCTGTTTCGGGCGGGGCGCGAGGGGCTGGTGGCCGACAGCATCGCCAAGGAGCGGCTGGATCAGCTTATGCGCGCCCTGAACGGCGACCGGACGCTGATCCGGGACGGCGAATTCTTCAATCGCGACGGGCTGCGCCTGCGGCTGGACGATGCCGAGCCGCAGGTGCCGATCCTGAACTGATCAGCAGGCGGCGGGCGCCGGGTCCGCGCGCCCGGCCAGATCCAGCCCGCGCGCGGTCGGCGGCTGCCAGGTGGGCGACTGCGCCACCGCGCCCTGGGTGTTGGTGCCCAGGACGGAACCGCCCAGACCCCCGCTCCACCCGCTGCTGCCGGTGTTGTTGGCGTCGGTGCTGTCGGCGCTAGGCTGTGGGGCGGTCGCGGCCTCGGCCACGGTGTCGCGGGCCGGGCAGTCGCCTTCGCCCGACTGGCCCTGCGCCTCGGTCCTGGCGGCGGGGGCCTCATTCACGGCGCGCGGCTGGTCCACGGCGGGGACCGGCGCGGTCTGCGCCCAGCCGGTGCTGGCCGCAAGAAGGCTGGTGGCGATGATGGCGCTGATGCGGGTCATGGCGGGCCTCTGACACGAAGGGAACGGCGGAAAACGCCCAGGCTGCGGCGCGGGTTCCGCTTGCAGCCTGCGGCCTCGGCGACTAGAAGGGCGGGAATTTTTCAGGCCGCCCCGGCTTTGGCGGCCCCTATGGCACGAGGACGATGATGCAGGTCAAGGAAACCCAGAACGACGGTCTCAAGCGGGGCTACCAGTTTACGCTTCCGGCAGCCGATTTGGCCGCGACGGTCGATGCGAAGCTGAAGGAAGCCCAGCCCGAGGTCGAACTGAAGGGCTTTCGCAAGGGCAAGGTGCCCCTGGCCATGCTGAAGAAACAGTTCGGCCCGCGCATCCTGGGCGACGCCATGCAGGATGCGATCGACGGCGCGCTGAAAAAGCACCTGGACGAATCCGGCGACCGTCCCGCCACCCAGCCCAAGGTCGAGATGCAGAACGGCGAAGGCTGGAAGGAAGGCGACGACGTGGTCGTCAACGTCTCGTACGAGGCTCTGCCGCCGATCCCCGAGGTCGACCTGTCCAGCCTGACCCTGGAAAAGCTGACCGTCCCGGCCGAGGACGCGGCAATCAACGAAGCCTTGGAAAACCTGGCGAAATCCGCCCAGAACTTCGAGGACCGCCGCAAGGGCAGCAAGGCCAAGGACGGCGACCAGGTGGTCATCGACTTCAAGGGCTTCGTCGACGGCGAAGCCTTCGAGGGCGGCGCCGGAGAGGATTATCCGCTGGTGCTGGGGTCCAACAGCTTCATCCCCGGTTTCGAGGACCAGCTTGTCGGCGCCAAGGAAGGCGACGACGTGACCGTCTCGGTCAAGTTCCCGGAAGAATACGGCGCCAAGCACCTGGCGGGCAAGGACGCGACCTTCGAATGCAAGGTCAAGGCCGTGAAGGCCCCGAAACCGGCCGAGATCGACGACGAACTGGCCAAGAAATTCGGCGCCGAGGATCTGGAGGGCCTGAAGAAGCAGATCGCCGGCCGCCTGGAGCAGGAATATGCCGGCGCCGCCCGCGCGATCCTGAAACGCTCGCTGCTGGACCAGCTGGATCAGAAGGTGAAGTTCGACCTGCCCGAATCGCTGGTCGAGGCCGAGGCCCAGCAGATCGCGCACCAGCTGTGGCACGAGGAAAACCCCGAGGTTCACGACCACAACCACGGCAGCATCGAACCGACCGACGAACACAAGAAGCTGGCCGAGCGGCGCGTGCGCTTGGGCCTGCTGCTGGCCGAGATCGGCCAGAAGGCCGAGGTGACCGTCACCGACCAAGAGATGACCCAGGCCGTGCTGCGCGCCGCGCGCCAGTATCCGGGCCAGGAACGGGCCTTCTTCGAATTCGTCCAGCAGAACCAGGCCGTGCAGCAGCAGCTTCGCGCCCCGATCTTCGAGGACAAGGTGGTCGACCACATCGCCGAACAGGCGAAGGTCACTGAAAAGACCGTCACCAAGGAAGAACTGGAAAAGGCCGTCGAGGCCCTGGACGAGCTTTGATCGCCCGCTGAACCCTGCTTCGAAAGGCCGCGCCGTCCGCGCGGCCTTTTCGTTTGCGCCATCCTTGCGACCGGCCGCCCTGCCCGCTATCTTGCGGTCATGTCAGGCCAACTCCACCTCATGAAGCTGTGCGTCGGCGCCGAAGGCCCGGACGATCTGCTGGAATGGCAGCGCCGCTTCGGCGACGGCCCCGCCGTCCATGTCACCCGCATGTGGCCCAAGCGGGAAGACGAACTGCTGGCGGGCGGCTCGATTTATTGGGTGTTCAAGGGGGTGATGCTGGCCCGCCAGCGGATCGTCCGGCTGGACGAACACCACCGCGACGACGGCATCCGCCGCTGCGCCCTGATCCTGGACCGCGACATCGTGCCCGTGACGGCCGTGCCGCGCCGCCCGTTCCAGGGCTGGCGCTATCTTCCCGCCAAGGACGCCCCCGCCGACATGCCGCGCGGCCGCGCGGGCGACGCCGCCCTGCCTCCGCAGATGGCCGCCGCCCTGGCGGAAATGGGCCTTGTCTGACGCTTGACGACGCCCCGGCCATCGGTTAGCCAAGGCGCCACGCGGGTGTAGCTCAATGGTAGAGCAGCAGCTTCCCAAGCTGAATACGAGGGTTCGATTCCCTTCACCCGCTCCAAACCATCTCAAAGATTACGTCAGAATAGAAGCGATTGCTTGTCTTCCGTTCTGACACTTCGCGTTTAGAAGTTTTTCGGAAGTGGCTTGAGTGGCCAAAATCGACTGCTCGGGGACAATCTGCCCCAGACTTTCCCCCAGACCTTGCAGCCCCTTCTCGCTTCACGATCGCCCACACGCAGCGTCAATCATCTGGAGCTTGTCGGGCGCGAGCCCCGTGTGGTTCAGGGCATCCAGGATGTTCTCCAACAGCCAGCGAGAGTCCAAGGGCCGAAACTGGCGGTAGACAGATGACCACTTGCCGAACTCCTCTGGCGGATCCCGCCAGGGCGCGCCCGTTCCCGCGACCCGGAAAACTCTATCCAGAACAAGCCGATGATCCGCAGGCTTGCGCCTGTTAGAATGCCGGACCGCGCGGATGAAGCCCTCGAAAAAGGCCCAGTCATCGTCGGACATCAGGTTGCGCGCCAAGCTCGTCCCCCACGCAGAGATGATCTTGAATCACAGCCGACCGTGCAGGGGAGTCCCTTTTGTCAACACGACCTGGACCTCTTCTTACTCAGATATTCCCGCCGGCCACATCGGATGGGGCCGGGCCCTACAGGCTGGAATACAGGCCTTCATAGATCGGCAGCAGCGTGTCCGTCTCGAACAGGCTGCTGACCGAGGTGCCGTTCCAGATGTTCAGGATCGCCTGCGTGAACATCGGCGCGGTCGGCACGATGCGGATGTTCGGCGCCGACTTGACCGCCTCGGTCGGCTGGATCGAATCGGTGATGACCAGCGATTTCATCACCGACTTGCTGACGCGTTCCACCGCCGGGCCGGACAGAACGCCATGGGTGATATAGGCGTGGACCTCGGTCGCGCCGCTGTCGGTCAGGGTCTGCGCGGCCTTCACCAGCGTCCCGGCGGTGTCGCAGATATCGTCGACGATGATGCAGACCTTGCCCTCGACATCGCCGATCACGGTCATCTCGGCCACCTCGCCCGCCTTCTCGCGGCGCTTGTCGACGATGGACAGAGGCGCGCCGATCCGGGTCGCCAGTTCCCGCGCACGGGCCACGCCGCCCACGTCGGGGGATACGACCATCAGATCCTGCATCCGGCCCCGGAAATGATGCTGCACGTCCAGCGCAAAGACCGGCGCGGCGTAAAGGTTGTCCACCGGAATGTCGAAGAACCCCTGGATCTGGGCCGCGTGCAGATCCAGCGTCAGCACCCGGTCGATCCCCGCCTCGGTCAGCAGGTTCGCCACCAGCTTGGCGCT
Source organism: Paracoccus sp. 22332 (assembly GCF_052045125.1). NCBI lineage: Bacteria > Pseudomonadati > Pseudomonadota > Alphaproteobacteria > Rhodobacterales > Paracoccaceae > Paracoccus > Paracoccus sp. 22332. Next base: position 59,747 of record NZ_JBQEOI010000002.1, on the reverse strand, counting down.
GATCGGGGTGCGGGCCTTGGCGCGGCGGTCCTGACGGGCATAGCCGAAATAGGGGATGACCGCCGTGATCCGCGCCGCCGAGGACCGCTTCAGCGCGTCCGACATGATCAGCAACTCCATCAGGTTGTCGTTCGCGGGGTTCGAGGTCGGCTGGATGATGTACATATCCTCGCCGCGCACGTTCTCGAACACCTCGACGAAGATTTCCTGATCGTTGAAGCGTTCCACCCGCGCGTCGCACAGGCTGACATTCATGCCCCGGTGCATCGACATGCGCCGGGCGATGGCCGCCGCCAGCGTGCGGTTGGCATTGCCGGAAATCAGCTTGGGTTCGGTCATGACGGGCATGGATGGGCCTTTCGCGGGGATTCGCCAGATTGCGCCCGCCTTACCACCGGGCTAGCCTGCGGGCAAACCGCGAAGGATCGTCATGCCGACCATCGACTATTATTTCGGAACCATCAGCCCCTGGGCCTATCTGGCAGGCGACCGGCTGGAACGGATCGCCGACCGCCACGGCGCGACGATCACCTACAAGCCGCTGGACATCCTGCAGCTTTTCGACCGCACCGGAGGCGTCCGCCCGGCCGACCGCCATCCCAGCCGGATGGAGTATCGCGCCCAGGAACTGCCCCGCTGGGCCGAGCACCTGGGCATGGCGCTGAACGTCCGGCCTGCATTCTGGCCGGTGAACATGGCGCCCTCCTCCTATGCGATCATCGCCGCGCAGCAGGCGGGCGGCGGCGATCTGGGCGGGCTGGTGCAGGGCGTCCTGCGCGCCGTCTGGGCCGAGGACCGCGATATCAGCGACGATGCGGTGATCCGCGACATCCTGGGCGCGCATGGCTTCGATCCCGCCCTGGCGGACAAGGGGCTGTTCATCGGCGCCGAGACCTATGGCCGCAACCTGGAACAGGCGGTCGAGGCCGGAGCCTTCGGATCGCCCTTCTATATCGTCCGCGAAACCGGCCAGCGGTTCTGGGGCCAGGACCGGCTGGAGTTCCTGGACCGGCACCTGTCTGCGGCATGAGCGGCATCCACAAGCGGCACTGGCCGGGCGACAAGGATCGCCCGGCCCTTGCGCTGCATTGCATGATGGGCAACGCGGCCTATTGGGGACCGATCGCCGCGCGGCTGGGGCGTCGGGTCGATCTGTCGGCCTTCGACATGCCGGGCCATGGCCGCAGCGGACCTTGGACGGACCAGCCCGGTGGCCCCGACTTCCACACCGCCGTGACCCGGATCGCCGCCAGTTTCATCGACCGCCCGCTGGACCTGATCGGCCACAGCCTGGGCGCGACCGTGGCCCTGCGCATCGCCGTGGCCGCGCCGGAGGCCGTGCGCAGCCTGACGCTGATCGAGCCCGTGCTGTTCGCCGCCGCGCCGGACCCGGAACAGGCAGCCCGCGACGCGGCCTTGGCGGATCTTCTGGCCCAGGGGCGGGCCGAGGACGCCGCGCGCGGGTTCATCGACATCTGGGGCGCGCAGCCCTTCGACACGCTTCCCCGACCCGCGCAACAGACCATGGCCCGGCAGATCGGTCTTGTCGCCCAGACAGAGGACACCCTGACGCGGGACCAGGCCGGCATCCTGCGGGACGGAGGGCTGGAATCCATCGACGCGCCGGCCATGATCATTGCCGGCGAACGTTCTCCGACCGTGATCCACCGCATCGCCGATGCGCTGGCTGCCCGCCTTGCCGATGTCGGCCGGGCCTCCATGCCGGATGCGGGGCACATGCTGCCCCTTACCCATCCCGACCAGACCGCCGGACTGATCGCCCTGAACCTGGACAGGATCTAGACCGCGCAGTCGTCCTTGTGCGGGCCTGCGCCGAAGGTCAGCCACCCGGCCCGGTTCCGCGCCACATGTGTATCGCCCCTGGTCTGGAAAGCGATCTCGAAGCCTGGCCGGGTGACGCTGTCCGGGATCGGCCTGCTGGTTGGCACTGTGGCCGATAGCCCCCATGGACACCGACATGAACGGCGCGCGCCTCTCAAAGAACACCGCCTGCCGGATCACGCGCGGCCCCTTGCACGGCCACAGCGGAGGGTGGTTTGCGAAGGCCGAGAACAGCAGGGAGGATCCCCGGCAAACGCCCACCGCATGATGGTCGAATGCCTCATCCTCAAGATTCCTTCGACAGAAGGATGTCCAATCCCCGGTCCTGTTCGAGCGGACGCTTAGAGATTTCGGCTCTTTCCTGACCAGCCTGACCCTCGCCTCTCAGGCCAGGGCCTCCTCGAACGCGCGCTCAAGGATTTCCACCTGTCCCCGACCGTCCACCAAGGCGGCGTCAAAGCGCAATTCCGGCAAGGGCATCTGCCCGGCCGCCTCGCAATATTCCAATGCAGCGCGCATGATGCGGCCCTGTTGCGCGGCGCCCAGCCGACAGGCAGCGTCTTGGTGGGAGAAAGACTGCTTGACCTCGATAAAGACCAGGCATTCCCCATGTCTCGCGATCAGGTCGATTTCCCCGGCCTTGCCACGCCAACGCCGCGCCAGGATCGTCATGCTCTTGCCTTCAAGCACGCGCGCCACGCTGTCCTCGGCCAAGGCACCGGACAGATGCGCAAGGCGTCCCCGTGTCCTGCGGGTCAGGGACACCTGCCTGGCTTGCGGCGGCACCGCCCAGGGCAGGTCCAGCGGTCTGACGGCATGGCCCATTCTCAATCCGTCCCTTCATCCGCCAGCCCGAGCGCGATCTGATAGACATCGCGCCGCGCCATTCCCAATTCCGCCGCCACCTCGCGGGCGGCATCCTTCACCGTCATCGACGCCAGCCGCGTTCGCAGTGCGGCGCGCACCGTCTGCCCGTCCGCCTGCACCGGCTTCGGCCGGTCCACCAGCATCACGACCTCTCCCTTCAGGGTGGCCATGCGCGGATCCTGCGCCAGTTCGGCGGCGGTGCCCCGGATCACCTCCTCGAACCGTTTGGTCAGTTCCCGCGCCACCACTGTAAGTCGATTCGCGTCAACCTCGCACATCTCTTTCAATGTTTGATTAACGCGCCTGGGGCTTTCGAACAGGATCAGCGTGGCATCGACCGCCATCCAGTCGCGCAGCCATGTCAGCCGGGCGCCTTTCGTTGCTGGCGGAAAGCCCAGGAACAGAAAGCGGTCGCTGGGCAGGCCCGACAGGCTCAGCGCGACCAGCGGTGCCGAGGGGCCGGGAATGGCATGGACCCGATGGCCCAGGGACGCCGCCTCTCGGGCAAGGCGGTATCCGGGATCGGCCACCAGAGGCGTCCCCGCGTCCGAGGCATAGGCGATGCTGGCCCCCTCCGACAGGGCCGCCATCAATCCGGGCCGGGCACGTTCGCCGTTATGGTCGTGATAGGGCAGGATCCGCCTGCCCCGCAGCGGAATGCCGTGGATGTCCAGCAGGTGGCGCAGCACCCGCGTATCCTCGGCCGCCAACAGGTCTGCGGCATTCAGCACGTCAAGCGCGCGCAGCGTGATGTCGCGCGCCGTGCCGATGGGCGTCGCCACCAGATAGAGGCCGGGGTCCAGCCGCGCCGCCTCGACATGGGCCGACAGGCGATGGGCGGATTGGGGTTCTTCGCGTGTTCCGGTCATCGCCTTCTCCTTCCGACTGATTGCCAAGCAGGCCCGTTGGTCCTAGGCTGCGCGCACCTCGCCGATACCTTACAGCAGGGAAGTTTCATATGGTCGTTTCCGCCACAACCCGGCCCGCCGCCGGATTGCGCCGCGCCTTTACCCGTGCCGCTGCCATCCTGTCCGCCTTCGTCCTGGCGGCCTGCGACCCCGTAGGAGGATCGCAGCAGGCCAGCGGCCCCGCCATCGGCCCGCTGATCAACCCAGGCGAGCCGGTGCGGGTTGCCCTGCTGGCGCCGGGCGGCAGCGGATCGGCCGATCTGGAATGGCTGTCGCGCAGCCTCAAGAACGCCGCGCGCATGGCCGCCGCCGACGCGCAGGGCGCGACGATCGACCTGCGCGTCTATGACACCGGGACCAGCACGGAACAGGCCGTGGCCCAGGCCAATGCGGCCGCTGATGCGGGCGCGCAGATCATCGTCGGCCCCCTGTTCGCGGAAGGCGCCAATGCCGTGGGCAATGCCATGCGGCCGCGCAACATCAACGTCCTGTCATTCTCCAACAATGCCGAGATCGCGGGCGGCAACGTCTTCATTCTGGGCAACAGCTTCGCCAATATCGCCGATCGGCTGGTCGGCTATGGCGTCCGCCAGGGCAAGCGCAACATCTATGTCGTGGCCGAGGATGACATCGCCGGACAACTGGGTGGGCGCGCCATCGAGACCGCCATCGCCCGCAACCGCGCGCGGCTGGCGGGGCGCATCAACCACCCCGTCTCGGTGACCGGCATCGACACCGTGGCCCCGCAGATCGCCGCGGCGGCCCAGTCGGGGCAGGTGGATGCGGTGTTCATGACGGCCAACAACCAGGCTGTCCTGCCCTATCTGACGGAAAAGCTTGCCGCCGCCGGGGTGCGGTCGCCCGTCACGCAGATGATGGGTCTGACCCGCTGGGATCAGCCGCCCGCGCGCATGACCCTGCCCCAGTTGCAGGAAGGCTGGTTCGCGATCCCCGATCAGGGCCTGCGGGCGCAGTTCGACGCCCGCTATCGCGGCGCCTATGGCGAACAGCCGCACGAACTGGCCAGCCTGGCCTATGACGGCGTTGCCGCCATCGCATCGCTGGTGCGCAGCGGACAGCGCAATGCCCTGACGACGACGGGGCTGACGCAGCGCGCGGGCTTTGCGGGGGTCGGCGGCGTCTTCCGGCTGCGGCCCGACGGAACCTCGGAACGCGCCCTGGCGGTGGCCACCCTGCGCGGCAACCGGCTGGTGATCCTGGATCCGGCGCAGCGCGGCTTTGGCGGCGCCGGGTTCTGATCTTGGCCGACCTGCCCGAGACGACGCTTCTGCAAAGCGCCCCGGCCCTGTCCGGGGCGCATCCCATCTTCGACCCCGCCGCCTTCCTGCCGATCCTGGACGGGGCGCTGTCGGGCCTGACCGAAGGCCGGGCGATCCGGGCGCGCACCGTGGCCCTGCTGTCGGACGCCCGGTCCGAGGCCATGCGTGCCATCGAGGCGGGCCTTGCCAGCCACCCCCGCGCCGCGCGCGAAACCGTGCGCGCCATCGCCACCCTGACCGACGGCATCGTCATCGCCACCCATCATGTCGCCACCACCTGGCTGCATCCCCAGCGGTCCCCGTCCGAGGCCGAACGGCTGGCGGTGCTGGCCGTCGGCGGCTATGGCCGGGCGGAAATGGCACCCGAATCCGACGTGGACCTGCTGTTCCTGACGCCGTGGAAGATCACCGCCTGGGCGGAAAGCGTGGTCGAATCCATGCTCTACATCCTGTGGGATCTGAAGCTGAAGATCGGCCATTCGATTCGCAGCGTGGACGACTGCATCCGCCTGGGCGCGGGCGACATGACCATCCGCACCTCGCTGGTGGAACACCGGCTTGTGACCGGCCACGCCCCCCTGGCCGAGGAATTGCGCGAACGCCTGTGGGTCGAGCTGTTTTCCAGGACCGTCCCCGAATTCATCGAGGCCAAGCTGGAGGAACGATCGGCCCGCCACCAGCGGCAGGGCGGGCAGCGATACGTCCTGGAACCCAACGTCAAAGAGGGCAAGGGCGGGCTGCGCGACCTGCAAACGCTGTACTGGATCGCCAAATACATCCACCGCGTGGACCGCGCCGTCGAACTGGTCGATCTGGGCGTCTTCACGCGCGAAGAACATCTGGCCTTCTGGCAGGCCGAGGATTTCCTGTGGGCCGTGCGCTGCCACCTGCACCTGATCGCGGGCCGTCCGGTGGATGTCCTGTCCTTCGACATGCAGGTCGAGGTGGCGCGCCGCATGGGCTATCGCGACACATCCGCCCGGCGCGGGGTGGAATATTTCATGCAGGATTACTTCCGCCACGCCACCCATGTGGGCGAACTGACCCGCGTCTTCCTGACGGAACTCGAGGCCCGCCATGTCCGCAGCGCGCCCTTCCTGGGCCGGCTGTTCCGCCGCCGCCGCAAGCTGCGGCACGGCTTCGTCGACAACCTGGGACGGCTGGCCATCGCTGACGACGCGGCCTTTCTTCAGGACCCGCTGAACATCCTACGCCTGTTCGAAGAGGCGCTGCGCACCGGCATCCTGATCCACCCCGACGCCATGCGGCTGGTCGCGGCCAATCTGGACCTGATCGACGACAAGGTCCGCAGCGATCCCGAAGCGACGCGGATTTTCATGGATCTGCTGCTGAAGCACGGCAATCCCGAACGCGGCTTGCGCCGCATGAACGAACTGGGCGTGCTGGCGGCCTTCATCCCCGAATTCGAACCCGTCGTGGCGATGATGCAGTTCAACATGTATCACCACTACACGGTGGACGAACACTCCATCCAATGCGTCGCCGCCCTGGCCGAGATCGAGCGGGGCGAGCACCCGGAAGATCTGCCCCTGTCCAGCGAGATCATGAAATCGGGCATCAACCGCCGTGTTCTCTATCTGGCGGTGCTGCTGCACGACATCGGCAAGGGACGGCGCGAGGATCATTCGATCCTGGGCGCGCGGCTGGCGCGGCGGATCGCGACCCGGTTCGGCTTTCCCCAGGACGACATCGACACCGTGGAATGGCTGGTGCGCAACCACCTGCTGATGTCGGACGTGGCGCAGAAACGCGACATCGCCGACCCGCGCACCCTGCGCGATTTCGCCAAGGCGGTGAAGACCCGCAAGCGGCTGGACATGCTGCTGGTGCTGACGGTCTGCGACATTCGCGGCGTCGGCCCCGGCACCTGGAACAACTGGAAGGCCGCGCTGCTGCGCAGGCTGCACGAGGAGACCGCCCTGGTCCTGGAAAACGGGCTGGAGGAGATGAACCGCGACCGCCGCCAGACGGAAGCCAAGCGCAGCCTGCGCCATCTGCTGATCGCCAAGGGATGGGAGGCCAAGGCCATCCGGGCCGAGCTTGGGCGCCATTACGACAGCTATTGGTCGGGGCTGCCCACTGAAACGCAAGCCAGCTTCGCCGAAATGCTGAACGGCATCGGACCGGACGAAATCCGCATCGACCTGCGCGCCGATCCCGACCGCGACGCCACCCGCGCGGCCTTCGTGCTGGCCGACCATCCGGGGATCTTTTCACGGCTCTGCGGGGCGCTGACGCTGATGGGCGCGAACGTGGTCGATGCGCGGACCTATACGACGCGGGACGGCTTTGCGACCGCCGTATTCTGGGTGCAGGATCCCGATGGCAGCCCCTTTGACGAAGACCGGATGCCCAGGCTGCGCCAGAAGATCCTGAGCATCCTGAGGGGAGAAATCGTCGCGCGCGAGGCCTTTGCGACCCGCGACAAGCCCAAGAAGCGCACGCGGGAATTCAGGTTCCCGACCCATGTCACCTTCGACAACGAAGGCAGCGACATCTATACCATCATCGAGGTCGACACCCGCGACCGTCCCGGCCTGCTTTATGACCTGACCCGGACGATGGCCGCGAACCATATCCAGATCGTCAGCGCGGTGATCGCCACCTTCGGCGCGCAGGTGGTGGACAGTTTCTATGTCAAGGATATGTTCGGCCTGAAACTGCACAGCGACGCGAAACGCGACGCCTTGGAAAAGAAACTGCGTTCGGCCATCGCCGACGGGGCAAAACGGGCAGAGGCATAAATCATGAAATCGGGACTGGTGCGCGGATTCCTCTCGGTAGGGATCTGGACCTTCGTGTCGCGCGTCTCGGGCTTTGTCCGCGACATCCTGATGGCCGCCTGGCTGGGCAGCGGCGCGGTGGCCGACGCCTTCTTCGTGGGCCTGTCGCTGCCCAACATGTTCCGCCGCTTCTTCGCGGAAGGCGCCTTCAACACCGCCTTCGTGCCGATGTTCGCCAAGAAGCTGGACGACCGCACGGATGCCCAACGCTTCGCGTCCGAGGCGTTTTCGGGCCTGTTGATGTCGGTGCTGATCCTGTCTGCCGGGGCGATGGTCTTCATGCCGGGGCTGGTCTGGCTGATGGCATCCGGCTTTGCGGGGGATGAACGCTTTCCACTGGCGGTTCAATACGGCCGGATCATGTTCCCCTATATCCTGCTGATCTCTCTGGCCTCGATGATCTCGGGCGTCTTGAACGCGAACGGCCGCTTCACCGCCGCCGCCGCCGCGCCGGTGCTGCTGAACCTGCTGTTCATCGCGGCGATGGCGGTGGCCTGGTGGCAGGGCTGGGACGTGGGGCTGACGCTGGCCTGGGCCACGCCGCTGACCGGGATCGCGCAGCTGGCGCTTGTCTGGTGGGACGCGCACCGCACCGGCTGGTCCTTCGCGCCCCGCCGCCCCCGCCTGACGCCCGACATGCGCCGCCTGCTGGCCGTGGCCCTGCCCGCCGCCTTCGCCGGGGGCGTGGTGCAGATCAACCTGCTGGTCGGCCGCCAGGTCGCCAGCCATTTCGAGGGCGCGATTTCCTGGCTGTCCTATTCCGACCGCCTGTATCAACTGCCGCTGGGCGTCGTCGGCGCCGCCGTGGCGGTGGTCCTGCTGCCGGAACTGGCGCGGCGGCTGCGGGCGGGCGATCATGCGGGCGGGCAATCGGCCTATTCCCGCGCCACGGAATTCGGCCTGTTCCTGACCCTGCCCGCCGCCTTCGCCATCGCCGTGATCGCCGAACCCATGGTCCGCACCCTGTTCGAACGCGGCCAGTTCACCGCTTACGACACCGCCCAGACCGCCCGCGCGCTGATCGTCTATGCCTTCGGCCTGCCCGCCTTCGTGCTGCAAAAAATCCTGCAACCGCTGTATTTCGCGCGCGAGGATACCAGGACGCCCTTCCGCTATGCCCTGTGGTCGATGGTGGTCAATGCCATCGTGGCCTTTGGGCTGATGCCCTGGCTGGGCTTCCTGGCCGCGGCCCTGGGCACCACGGTCGCCGCCTGGATCATGGTCGCGCAGCTGTGGTGGGGCACCCGCGCCATGGGCGACGCCGCCCGCGCCGACGCCCGCCTGCGCCGCAAGACGCCGCTGATCGTGCTGTCCTCGGCGCTGATGGCGGGGGCGCTGTGGCTGATGATGGATTGGCTGGACGCGGTCCAAGTGGGGAAGGTGCCGGGTCTGGCGATCCTCGTCTTCGGCGGGGCCGCGATCTATTTCACGCTCAGCTTCGCGACCCGCGCCTATCGGCTGTCCGACCTGAAGGCGGCGGTGCGCCGGCGCTAGCGCGCCGTATAGCCGCCGTCGACCAGGTGATAGGATCCGGTGATGAAGCTGGCCTGATCAGACAGCAGGTAAAGCACCAGCGAGGCGACCTCATCGGCCGTGCCCAGCCGCTGCAAGGCATGTTGCGTGGCAAGATAGTCCAGCGTCTGCCTGTCCAGATGCTTGTCCAGCATCGGCGTGCTGATGAAGCCCGGACCGACCGCGTTCACGCGGATCCCGTCCGCCGCATGTTCCAGCGCGGCCGCCTTGGTCAGCCCGTTCACCCCGTGCTTGGCCGCGACATAGGCCGAGGATTTGGCGAATCCCACCGATCCCAGGATCGAGGACAGGTTGACGACGGCCCCGCCGCCCGCCCGTTTCATCGCCGGGATCGCAAAGCGCATCCCCAGGAAGACCCCGATCAGGTTTACGTCGATGACCTTCCTCCAGGCCTCGACCGGATAGTCGCCCGTTGTCGCCTGCGCGCCGCCGATCCCGGCATTGTTGACCAGATGCGACAGCGATCCGGTCTCGTCCTCGGCAAAGCGGACAAGCGCCTGGATGTCGCTTTCAGAGGCCACATCGGCCGCGAAGGCCAAGGCCCTGCCGCCCGCCGCGACGATGGCATCCGCGACCTTCTGCGCGGCATCCCGATTCAGGTCCGATGCGATAACTGTGCCGCCCGCCGCCGCATAGCCCTCGGCGATGGCGCGCCCGATGCCGGAAGCGGCGCCCGTCACGATGCCTGTCCTGCCTGCGAATTCGATCTTCATGCCTTGTCCTTTCCTGGATGTTAAACTGCGCCGATCATTGCACGGAAACCGTCAGCGCGCCCTGATCTGGCGCAAGACCCGCTGCACCCCGCCATCGACCAGCAGGAAGCTGAGAGCGAAACCCACGAAGAAACCGGCGACCTCGGCGATCCAGCCATAGCCCGCGCCGCCGAAGACGATGCCGAAGACAAGCTGAAAGGCCAGCAGCATCCCGATCAGCGTGAAGGCCCGCATCCGATTGGCCTGGACGGCCCCCAGCCGTGTCCACAGCAGGAAGGTGAAGGCCCCGACAAGCCCATAGACCGCCGGATAACCGCCGATCAGCGGCCCGACGCGACCCGGCAGCAGCGAAATCGCCGCCGTATAGACCAGGGCGCCGCCGAGGGCCGATCCCAGGAACAGCGCGATCACCGCCCAGGGCCGGAACTCCCGCGCGATCATGTTGCCAAGCGCCAGGGTGAAGACCACCACGAAGGCCGCATGGGTGAACGAGGAGTTGACGAAGCTGTAGGACAGGATGCGATACGCTTGATCCCAATCGACCGCGCCCAGGTGCCACATGCGCTGCACCATCTCGGGCGCGAAGGCCGTCATCTGCATCGCGGACAGCCGCAGCCCCACCCCCTGCGCGCCGCCGATCAGCCCGGTCTGGCCCAGCAGGAACACGATCTCTCCGGCGATGGCGGGCAGACACAGCGCCCAGACGGCGGCGGGGATCGGGTTGAGGGGCGAGACGGGCATGGCCTGGCGCATCGGGTTTCCTTCGCGGTTGCGGTCGCTTTGGCCAAGGGCTAAGCCACTGGCAGCGAAAATCCAAGCAGGCCCGACATGACCGAGACGCCGAAAACCCGTTTCACGCCGCGCATCTTTTCCGGGATCCAGCCTTCGGGCGGGCTGACGCTGGGCAATTACCTGGGCGCGCTGAAACGCTTTGCGGCGCTGCAAGGCGGCCCGGCGCAGACGATCTATTGCCTGGTGGACCTGCACGCGATCACCGTCTGGCAGGAACCCGACAAGCTGCGCCGCAACATCCGCGAGGCTGCGGCGGCCTTCATGGCCTCGGGCGTGGATCCGCAACAGTCGATCCTGTTCAACCAGTCCCAGGTTTCCGCCCATGCGGAAATGGCCTGGCTTTTCAACACGGTGGCCCGCGTCGGCTGGATGTACCGGATGACCCAGTTCAAGGACAAGGCAGGCAAGAACACCGAAAACGTCAGCCTGGGCCTGTTGGCCTATCCGGCGCTGATGGCCGCCGACATCCTGACCTATCAGGCGACCGCCGTCCCGGTGGGCGAGGATCAGAAACAGCACCTTGAGCTGACCCGCGACATCGCCGCCAAGTTCAACCACGATTACGGGGTCGAGCAGTTCCCGATCACCGAACCCCTGATCGAGGGCGTGGCGACCCGCGTCATGTCGCTGCGTGACGGGTCGAAGAAGATGTCGAAATCCGATCCTTCGGATGCCAGCCGGATCAACCTGACCGACGATGCCGACGCCATCGCCCAGAAGATCCGCAAGGCGCGCACCGATGCCGATCCCCTGCCGGGCAGCCTCGACGGCCTGAAGGACCGGCCCGAGGCGAAAAACCTGGTCAATATCTATGCCGCGCTGTCGGATGAAACCCCCGATCAGGTGCTGGCCCGGTTCGAGGGTCAGGGCTTCGGTGCCTTCAAGCCCGCCCTGGCGGAACTGGCCGTCGCCGCGCTGGAACCCATCACCCGACGGATGAACGATTTCATGGCCGACCCCGCGGAAATCGACCGCATCCTGGGCGAAGGCGCGATCCGCGCAGACGAGATCGCCACCCCGATCCTGGAGCGCACCAAGGAGATCATGGGCCTGCTGCGCACCCGCCCCTGATTCCCCGACGCCCGCCCTTCCCAAGCCGCCGCTGCCTGCCGCATCGGCGGCTTTTTCACGGCCCGCACCGCAGGGCCGCAGTTTCCCTTTGCGGGTAAGGCCTTGCGCCAGTTCCGACTGAAATAGTCAACTATCTGATTTCAATGCATTTTCCTTGCATCACCCCTGCGGGGTCGGTATAAGGGATGCAACGAAGCCAGCAAGCGACACCGCCAGCCAGCTTTCCGAACCTCCAGCAAGCCAGCGTTCCGCCAGCCAGCTCGTGGTTCAACCTGCCAGCGTCTTGCCAGCAGCATCGGGACATCCGCCAGCAAGACAGCCTCGCGCCATCCTGCCAGCACCGCCTCGCAGCCCTACAGGGATCGCATCACATCCGCCGCGATCTCGAAGCTATGCAGCCGCGCCTGATGGTCATGGATCTGCCCGGTCAGGATCACCTCATCCGGTCGATGCTGGGCGATCAGCGCCTGAAGCTGGTCCTTCACCTGCCCCCTGTCGCCCACAGCGCTGATCCGCAGCGCCTCATCCACCATGCGCCGCATCTGCGGGCCGATCTCGGCATCCAGATCGGCCACCGGACGCGGCAGCTTGCCCGGCATTCCCGTGCGCAGCCGCGCAAAGGCCAGTTGCATCGAGGTGCGCAGATAGCGGGCCTGCTCGGCGTCATCCGCCGCAAAGACGTTGATCGCGATCATCACCTGCGGCCTGTCGTTCCAGGGGCCAGGGCGAAAGCGTTCACGATAGACGGCAACGGCACGTTCCATGTCGCCCGGCGCGAAATGGCTGGCAAAGGCATAGGGCAGGCCCAGATGCGCGGCAAGCTGGGCGCCGAACAGGCTGCTGCCCAGGATCCAGACGGGGACATTGGTCCCCTCGCCCGGCAGCGCACGGACGGCGGCGCCGGGCCGTTCCGGACCAAGGTAATCCAGCAATTCGACCACATCCTGCGGAAAGCTGTCGGCCATCGGATCGCGGCGCAGCGCCCGGATCACGGCGCCATCGCCGCCCGGCGCGCGCCCCAGCCCCAGGTCGATGCGACCGGGAAAGGCGGTCGCCAGCGTGCCGAAAGCCTCGGCCACGGTCAGCGGGGCGTGGTTGGGCAGCATGATCCCGCCGGCGCCCACGCGCATGGTGCGCGTCGCCTGCGCCACCAGCCCGATCAGGACGGCGGTCGCAGCACTGGCGATGCCCGGCATGTTGTGATGTTCGGCCAGCCAGAACCGGCGATAGCCCCAATCTTCGGCATGACGCGCGAGGTCCAGGGTGTTGCGGATCGCATCGGCAGGCTCGGCCCCTTCGGGCACCGGCGACAGATCCAAAAGAGAAAACGGAATGCTCATGAGCCCGAGCTATGATCTCGGCCCCGGAATGCAAGCGGTCGGATGCAGAATCGGCAACCGGCCCTCTTCTGTGCACAAGTATCCTCGGGGGTGAATGGCGCGCCCGCGCGCCAGAGGGGGCGCGAGCGCCCCCTGCCCTTACATCTTGCGCAGATAGGTCCAGGTCGGAACACGCGCATCGCGGGCCACCGACCAGCTTTCCGCGTCGCCCAGATAGACGAAGCCGCAATTCGTCAGCACGCGGGCCGAGCCGGGGTTGTCCTGGAAAACCTCGGCGAACAGGGTGCGGGCCTTGTGCGGGTTGGCCTTGACCAACGCCTCGACCGCTTCGGTCGCGAAGCCGGTGTTCCAGAACCCCGCGCCGATCCAGAAGCCCAGTTCGGACTGGTCGCCCTCCATCCGGGTCAGCGAGACGACGCCCAGCAGTTCCGCCAGCTTGTTGGCCGATCCGTCGATGGCCCACACATCCTCGGTCCGGTCGGCGGACAGGGCGCGCGCCACGAATCCCTCGGACGCGCCGGGCGGCAGGGGATGGGGGATGGCCCGCGTTCCCTCGGCCACCCGTTTGTCCGCGGTATAATGCGCGATCATTCCCGCGTCGGACGGACGCAGGGGACGCAGGATGAAACGTTCGGTTGCGATGACGGGCTGGTTCAGCGCGGCGTCCGAGACCTTGAAGTCGTCCAAACGCGTCCCCTCCCGCATCGGTGCTGACATGACCATTTTTCCTCCCCGGAAAAACAACTGGGGACCGGCTTTCGCCGATCCCCCTGTAACAGTGAATTGTTAAGCTCGGGTTACTCGGCGGCTTCGATGGTTGCGGGAACGACCGAAATGAAGGTGCGGCCCTTCAGGCCCTTCTTGAAGGTCACCTGGCCATCGGTCAGCGCGAACAAGGTATGGTCCTTGCCCATGCCGACGTTGTCGCCCGCCCACCATTTGGTGCCGCGCTGGCGCACGATGATGTTGCCGGCAGTGGCTTCCTGCCCGCCGAACAGCTTGACGCCCAGACGGCGACCGGCCGAATCGCGACCGTTGCGGGACGAACCGCCTGCTTTCTTATGTGCCATGGGTCAGTCTCCTTACGCGTTTTCTTTGGTGCGCGCGCCGACGGCGGCCTTCACACCGGTCTTGTCTGCGCCGTTGTCCAGAACGTCGGTCACGCGCAGCAGGGTCAGCTGCTGGCGATGCCCGCGCGTGCGCTGAGAGCTGTGCTTGCGGCGGCGCTTGACATAGGTGATGACCTTGTCGGCCTTGATCTGGTCGATCACCTCGGCCTGCACGCAGGCGCCGTCGACCAGCGGCGCGCCCAGGGTGGAGCCGACCATCAGGATTTCGTTGAACTGGACCTTGTCGCCAGCCGCGGCATTCAGCTTTTCAACGCGCAGGACGTCGCCCGCCTGCACCTTGTATTGCTTGCCGCCCGTCTTCAGAACCGCGAACATCGCTTCGTTTCCTTCGTTGCCGCGTCCTTCGGCCCCGGATCGAACCGGCGTTGGGGATCGGACCCGCCTTCGGACAGCGCATCCCGCGCATGGGGATGTCATTGAAAATAACACACCGGCCAAAGGCATTCGCCCGGCCGGTCCGCCTGCATATGGCGCATTCGCCCCTCCAAGTCAAGCCGCCTTGCCCGAAGCAGAATTTTTGTTGCGCCGTGGAACCTTGGCATCCACCCAGGCTTGGTCAGCAGCCCACCAAGGACACCCACCATGCAGAGCTTCACCTGTCCCGCCTGTCACGCCCGCGTCTATTTCGAGAACACCTTCTGCGCCTGCGGCGAGCCGCTTTTCTATGAACCCGAGGCCCGCGCGATGCTGAACCAGGCCGACCCCTGCGCCAACCGCGACGCCATCCAGTGCAACTGGGCCGCCATTCCCGGCGAATCCCTGTGCCGGTCCTGCGCCATGTCCGATGTCGTCCCAGCGCTGCATATCGGCGACAACCAGCAGCTTCTGGAGCGGGCCGAGCGGGCGAAACGCTGGGTGCTGGCCAACCTGTCGAACTGGCAGTGGTTCACCGACGCCGATGGGGGAATGCGGCCACGCTTCCAGATGCTGTCGGAAAACACCGGCGGGCGGGCCGTGCAGATCATGATGGGCCACGACAACGGCGAGATCGTCATCAACGTGACAGAAGCCGACGAACTGATCCGCATTCAGCGCCAGCACAAGCTGGGCGAACAGTACCGATCGATGGTCGGCCATTTCCGGCACGAACTGGCGCATTTCCTGTTCGACCGCCTGGCCGTGGCGCCGGGCTTCCTGGACGGGTTCCGCCCGCTGTTCGGGGACGAGACCGCAGATTACAATGCCGCCCTCCAGGAGCACTATGCCAACCCCAAATCGCCCGAAGAGAATTTCATCACCACCTATGCGACTTCTCACCCGCACGAGGACTGGGCCGAAACGGTGGCGCATCTGCTGCACATGGTGGATTTCACAGACAGCTTCGTCAGCGCGGGCCTGTCGATGAAGGCGGTGCCCGAAGGCTATCGGCCCTATGCCGACCAGAACGCCGACAACCTGCTGAACATCGCGGCCGAGGTCGCCATCGCCATCAACGACATCAACCGCGCCCTGGACAATTCAGACCTGTATCCCTTCATCCTGACGCCGGCCATCCGCGCGAAAATGACCTTCGCGCATGGATGGATCAGCGACCATGCCGCGCGCGGGGCCTAGGATTCGGCCTTTTCCTCCAGCATCAGCCATTCCTCCTCGGCTGCGGACAGGGCGTCCTGACGCTCGGCCAGGGCCTCGGTCGCCTTCTGGAACTTGGCGGGGGCGGTCTGGAACAGGTCGGGCTGGGCCAGGAATTCGGACAGCTTGGCGATTTCCGCCTCAAGCCGTTCGATCAGGCCCGGCAGCGCCTCAAGGCGGTGGCGTTCGGTAAAGGACAGGCCGGAGCGGGCGGTCTTGGCTCTTTCGGGCGCGGCCTCGGGTTTTTTCACGGGTTCGGCTGTCGTGGGCGCATCCTCGCCCCGCTGGGCGCGGTAATCGGTCCAGCCTCCCGCATAGACGGTGGCCTGCCCATCCCCCTCCATCGCCACGGTGGTGTCGGCCACGCGGTCGATGAAGTCGCGGTCGTGGCTGACTAGCAGCACAGTTCCGTCGTAATCTCCCAGCAGATCCTGCAACAGATCCAGCGTTTCCACGTCCAGGTCGTTGGTCGGTTCGTCCAGCACCAGCAGGTTCGAAGGCCGAGCCATCAGCCGGGCCAGTAGCAGCCGCGCCTTCTCGCCGCCCGATAGGCTGCGGACAGGCGCGCGGGCCTGCGCGTCGTCGAACAGGAAATCCTTGAGATAGGCGACCACATGCCGGGGCTGGCCGCGCACCATCACCTGGTCGGCCCGCCCCGAGACGCGCATCTCGGGATCGCCGGTCAGCGATTCCCACAGCGTCTGGTCGGGGTTCAGCGCCGAACGGGTCTGGTCGAAGACCGCCAGTTCCAGATTGGTGCCCAGCGTGACAGTGCCCTGATCGGGGGCGATTTCCCCCGTCAGCATCTTGATCAGCGTGGTCTTGCCCGCGCCGTTGGGACCGACGAAGGCCACGCGGTCGCCCCGGTTCACGCGCAGATCGAAAGGCCGCAGGATCGTGCGCCCGCCGAAGGCCTTGGCGATGCCCTTGGCCTCGATGACCTTCTTGCCCGATTGCGGCCCGGAGTCCAAAGCCATCGCAGCCGTGCCTTGCCGCCG
The DNA here is from genome assembly GCF_052045125.1 of Paracoccus sp. 22332. Lineage (NCBI taxonomy): Bacteria > Pseudomonadati > Pseudomonadota > Alphaproteobacteria > Rhodobacterales > Paracoccaceae > Paracoccus > Paracoccus sp. 22332. The sequence continues at coordinate 42,897 of NZ_JBQEOI010000002.1, read as the reverse complement.
GCTCTGGGCGCTGCGTTCCGCCCGCAACGCCGCCAGGGCGCGGACCCGGCCCTGGTTGCGCTTGCGCCGGGCGCTGATGCCTTCGACGGCCCAGCGGGCCTCGGCCTTGATCTTGCGGTCCAGCTTGTGGCGGGCCTCATCCTCGGCCGCCCAGACGGCTTCGCGCCAATCCTCGAACCCCTCGAAGCCGCGCTCCTGGCGGCGGACCTCGCCCCGGTCGATCCACAGGGTCGCGCGGGTCAGGCGGCGCAGGAAGGCGCGGTCGTGGCTGATCAGCACATAGGCGGCGCGGGTCTGGGACAGGTGATCCTCCAGCCAGCCGATCGCCTGGATGTCCAGGTGGTTGGTCGGCTCGTCCAGCAGCATCAGTTCGGGCGCCTGGGCCAAAAGGCGCGCCAGCGCGGCGCGGCGGCGTTCGCCCCCCGATGCGGTGGCGACGGGACGGGCGGGATCGAATTTCAGCCCTTCGGCCGCCATCTCGACGCGATAGGACTCGGATTCAGGCAGGCCGGAGGCGGCGAACTCGCCCAGCGTCGCAAAGCCGGACAGGTCGGGATCCTGTTCCATATAGCCGGTGGAGACCCCGGCGCTGACCACGACCTCGCCCCGGTCGGGTTCGACCAGGCCCGCCATGACCTTCATCAGCGTCGACTTGCCCGATCCGTTGCGGCCCACCAGGGCCACCCGGTCGCCGGGCTGGACGGTCAGGGACAGCCCCTCGAACACGGGATCGCCGCCGAAGGTCAGGGAAATGTCGGTCAGTTGAAGAAGGGGTGCGCGTGCCATGCCCGCGCCCTAGCCTGCGCGGGACGGGCGGTCAATGGATCCCGCCCAAGGGGACTTGCGCATCGTGCAATTCGCTTTCACAACTCGGGCCAGGGTTCAGGAGGCTGCCATGGCGCGCAAGATCATCATCGACACCGATCCCGGCCAGGACGACGCCGTGGCGATCCTGCTGGCGCTGGCCAGCCCGGAACTGGAGGTGCTGGGCCTGACCGCCGTCGCCGGAAACGTGCCGCTGGCCCTGACCGAACTGAATGCGCGCAAGATCCTGGAACTGGCCGGCCGCCCCGACATTCCGGTCTTCGCGGGCTGCGACCGGCCCCTGTCGCGCCCGCTGATCACGGCCGAACATGTCCACGGCAAATCCGGCCTGGACGGGATCGACCTGCCGGAACCGCGGATCGGCCTGCACCCGCAGCACGCGGTGGATTTCATCATCGAAACCCTGCGCCGCGAACCGGCGGGCACGGTGACGCTGGTGCCCATCGGCCCGCTGACCAATATCGCCCAGGCCTTTCGCCAGGCGCCCGACATCGTGGCCCGCGTCCAGGAAATCGTCCTGATGGGCGGCGCCTATTTCGAGGTGGGCAACATCACCCCCACCGCCGAATTCAACATCTTCGTGGATCCCGAGGCCGCAGCCGAGGTTTTCGCGGCGGGGGCGCCGCTGGTCGTCATGCCGCTGGACGTGACGCACGAGGCGCTGACATCGAGCGACTGGATCGATGGGATGCGCGCCCTGCCTGGCCGCTGCGGTCCCGCCATCGCAAGCTGGACGGATTTCTTCGAACGCTTCGACAAAGAGAAATACGGCAGCGAGGGCGCCCCCCTGCACGATCCCTGCACCATCGCCTGGCTGCTGCGCCCCGACCTGTTCACGGGCCGCCATATCAACGTGGAGATCGAGACCGAGGGCCGCTTCACCGCAGGCATGACCGTGGCCGACTGGTGGCGCGTGACCGACCGCCCGGCCAATGCGAATTTCATCCGCCATGTGGATCGCGACGCGCTGTTCACGCTGCTGGCCGACCGGCTGGCGCGTCTGCCCTGACCTATTTCGGGCCGGGCAGCGGCACGGTGCCCGCGCCATCCCCCAAGGCCGCGTTCAGCCGCGCGACCAGGGCCTGCGTCATGTCGATGGCGTCCATCGACACGAAGACCGTGCGCCGGTCCAGCACCGCCACGGCACCGCGTTCCTGCATCATCTCGGCCATCAACGGCCGCGCGGCGCGATAGAAGGCGGTGCGGTCGGCCTCGGCCCAGGCGTTCAGATCCTGGACCACCTGGGCCCGCTGGCGGCGCACCTCGGTCGCGCGGGTATCGAACGCCTCGGCCAGCTTGCGGAATTCGGCCGGATCCATGGTGCCGCGCTGTTCGGTCAGGGTCGCTTCCTCGGCGGAAAGCTGGCTTGCCAAACGCTCGTTCTCGGCCTCGATCTTGCCGCCTTCCTCGTCCAGCACCCGCTGCGTCCGTTGGCCCCAATCGGATGCGGCGAACAGCACGTCCTGATCGACGGTCAGTATCGGCGCCGCACTGCGCACCGCATCGGCCGGGGGCTGTACGGCAGGCGCAGGGGGCACAGCGTCCTGCGGGGACTGCTGCGCCAGGGCCAGCCCCGGCGCGACCAGCAGCAAAGCGACCGCAAGCCGCCGGTAAACCGCCATCAGAACCGCGTCGAGATGGTCAGGTCGAAGTTCTGCGGTTCGTCGTAATCCTCTTTCCGGATCGCCTTCGAGAAGTTGAACCGCAGCGGCCCGATGGGCGTGGTCCAGAACAGCGACGCGCCGACCGAGGCGCGGATGTTCATCGAATCGTCGACGATGGCGCCGCCGGTTCCGACCGTGTTGTCCAGACCCCAGATCGACCCGACATCCGCGAACAGACCGCCCGAAATCCCGTATTCCTCGGGCAGGCCGACGGGGAATTGCGCCTCGGTCCGGACCACCCAGAAATAGTTGCCGCCCAATCCGTCCTCGTTCTCGGCGGCCAGGTCGCGCGGGCCGATGCCGTTGGGTTCGAACCCCCGGATCCGGGTGCCGCCGCGATAGCGGTCCAGGATCCAGGTCGAATAATCGCTGTAGGAATGGATCGCACCGGCCTCGAATTCGGCGCGCAGGGTCACCTCCTCGCGCCAGGCCGTGCTTTCCACGCCCGCCAGAAGGCCGGTGGTCACGCTTTTCGTATCGCCGCCCAGCCCCGCGAAGTCTTGGGAGAACCGCAGCTTGTAGCTGGTCAGCGGATCCAGCCCGGTGATGCGGGTATCCCAGTTGTAGCTGTAGCCAAGCGCCGAGGTGACGCGCTGCCCTTCCTCGGCCTTCAGCAGGTCCGAGCTTTCATCCTCGACCCCGCCCAGCGTTTCCTTGGACAGGCGATAGCGCAGTTCAAGCCGCCCGTTTTGCGAGATCGGAAATTCGATGGACGGACGCACCCCCACGGATCGGGTGTTATAGTCCGAGTTCAGGCTTTCGGTGACGTTGTAATAGGTGTTGAAGCCGAAGCGCAGGTCGCGGCCCAGGAAATAGGGCTCGATGAAGGTCAGCGACGACGACTGGTCGCCATCGGCGGTCGAGATCGACAGGCCGACCGTCTGCCCCCGGCCCAGGAAGTTGTTTTCCTGCAAGGACGCGTTCAGCCCCACGCCCGAGGACACGCCATAGGACGCCCCGAAGGACAGCGACCCGGTCGGCTGTTCCTCGACGTTCACGTCGACGATGACCTGTTCGTTGCTGCTGCCGGGGCGGCTGTCCACCTGCGCGTCGCTGAAATAGCCAAGCGCGCGAATCCGTTCGGCGGCGTTGCGGATTTCGCGGGGGTTGAAGGGATCGCCCTCGACCGTGTTGAACTGGCGGCGGATCACCTGGTCCAGCGTGGTCGTGTTGCCCTCGATGTCGATGCGTTCCACGAAGACGCGCGGGCCGCGGGTCAGCGCGAAGGTAAGATCCAGCGTCTGGTTCTGCGGGTTGCGCGTCACGCGGGGTTCGATGTTGACGAAATTCAAGCCTTGCTGGATCGCCACGGTCTCCATCCGGCGGATGGTGTTGTCGATGGCGGCGGGGTTGTAGACATCGCCCCGGTCCACGCGGTTCTGCGCGGCGAAAGGCCCCGAATCGACGCCCGGAATTTCCGAAATCGTGTTGACCTGCGCAAAGCGATAGCGCGGGCCTTCCTGGATATTGAAGGTGATATAGAAGGCGTCGCGTTCACGGGCCAGTTCCGGCGCCACGGCCTGCACCCGGAAGTCGGCATAGCCCCGCGAACGGTAGAAATCGGTCAGAAGCTGTTCGTCCAGTTGCAGCCGTTCGGGCGCGAAGGTGTCGCGGCGGATGAAGGTGCGCAGGATGCCCGCCTGCTTGGTATCCAGCACGTTGCGCAAGCGGCGGTCGGAAAAGGCGCGGTTTCCGGTGAAGCCGATGCGCTCGATTTCGGTGACATTGCCCTCGCGCACTTCGAAGACCAGATCGACGCGGTTGTCGCTGCGGCGGATGATGCGCGGATCGACGCGGGCGGCCAGGCGCCCCTGGGCGGCATAGGCCTGGGCGATGTTGCTGGCGTCCTGCAAGGCCTGGCTGGGCTGATAGACCCTGCGCGACTGGCTTTGCACGATTTCGGCCAGTTGCTCGTCCTTGATGCGGCGGTTACCCTCGAAACTGATCTGGTTGATGGTCGGATATTCGCTGACCCGGATCACCAGGACGCCGCCTTGCGGGACGATCTCAACCGTCTCGAACAGGCCCGAGTTTTGCAGCCGTTGCAGCGCGTCGTTCAACTCGCCCGCCGACACGTCCTGGCCGCGCGCGATATTGGCATAGGACAGCACGGTCGCAGGTTCGACACGGGCCGCGCCCTCGATCCGCACGTCGTTGAAGACATAGGCCGAAGCCGCGCCGGGGATCAGCGCCGCCGGGGCTGCAATCGTCAAGGCCGTCACCAGGGCGACCGCGCCCTTGCCCAGTTTCCGTGTCATTGCTGCCCCTCTTGATCGTCAGCCTGCTTTGGCGCTGCTTGCGGCGCCTTCTTTTGCATCCAGCTTTTGCCTCAAACCGCCTGCCCTGTCAAAAGCGCATCGCGGTCAGGGGCAGAAAAGATCGTTGGTCAGGCCGAAAATCATCAGCGACAGCACCGCCGCCATCCCGATCGCGGTCAGCAGGCTCAGCGCCTTGTCCGAGGGCGGGCGGCCGGTCAGGGCCTCCCATGTATAGAACAGCAGGTGGCCGCCATCCAGGACCGGGATCGGCAGCAGGTTCAGAAAGCCGATGGCGGCAGACAGCACCGCGATCCACCACAGGAAATTGCCGCCCCCCGCGCTGGCCGCCTGCCCGGTGCTTTCGGCGATGCTGATCGCGCCGCCCAGATTGCACGTCCCGATCTGGCCCGAGATCATCGCCCACATCCCCGACAGGGACGAGGTGACGATGCCCCAGGTCTGCGCACCGCCCAGCCACAGCGCCTCCAGCGGCCCGGCGCTGCGGGTGGCGGGGGAAAAGAAGCTTTCGCCGCCGGTCACGCCGATCAGCCAGCGGCGTTCATAGCCGCCGCCCTCGGCGGGCAGATCCTGCATCTTCGGGACCAGCGTGTAATCCGCGACGCCCGCGCCGGGGCGCCAGACCTGTAAGGCCAGCGGCTGACCCTCGGCGGCCTCGACCGCCTCGCGCATCTGGGTGAAGCGGCTGACCGGCTGGCCGCCGATGGCCATCACGACATCGCCCGCCCGCAGCCCCGCATCCGCGGCGGCGCTGCGCGGGGCCACGCCGCTGATCCGGGCGGGCATCGGATCGGGGCCGCGCACGGTGATCTCGGATCCGTCGCGCAACACGCGCCAGTCATGCCAGGGCGCCGGGGGCAGGGTTTCGGCGGCCTGGGCGATACCGCCCCAATCGCGCACCGGCTGGCCGCCGACCGCCAGAACCACATCGCCGGGGCGCAGTTCGTTCACGACGCCGGGCGGAGCCTCGGCGATGGTGCCGACCTGCGGCTGTTCGACGGGAATGCCCTGAAAGATCGCGAAGCCGCCGAAGATCAGGATCGACAGGATGAAATTGAAGACGGGCCCGGCCAGCAGCGTGGCGAACCGCGCCCAGAGCGGCGCGCCCGTCAGCGTCTGCCGCCGCACCGCCGGATCGACCGCGCGCCCCGGCCCCGCGCTGGCCGCATTGGCGTCGCCCAGAAACCGCACATAGCCGCCCAGCGGAATCGCCGCCACCTGCCACAGCGTGCCGCGCCGGTCGCGGCGGGACAGCAGCCGGGGACCGAAGCCCACCGAAAAGACTTCGGCCCGGATGCCCGACAGCCTGCCGATATAGTAATGGCCGAATTCGTGGACGGTGACGATCACCGCCAGGGCCACGAAGAACGCCGCCAGCGTCCACAGGGTACCGCCGAATTGCGGGATCAGGTCATTCATGCGGCGGCTTCCTTGCGTGCTTCCCGGTCCCAGTGCAGGACCGTTTCCAGATCCGCCGGATCATCGCCGAAACCCGCCCGCGCCGACAGGGCCTGCAAGGTCATTTCCACGCGAGGGGCCATCTGCGTGAAGGCGATGCGCCCGGCGATGAAATCGTCCAGGGCCTGTTCCTTGGCGGCGTTGAAGACCGCCCCCGCCATGCCGCCCGCCGCCATCACCTCTCGCGCCAGGCGCAGGGCGGGCCAGCGGACCTCATCGGGGGCGCGGAAGGTCAGGCTGCCAAGCGCGGCCAGATCCAGCGGCGCCACCGGCAAGGGCGCGCGGTCGGGCCAGTTCAGCGCATAACCGATGGCATGGCGCATGTCGGGCGCGCCCAGATGGGCGATGGTGCCGCCGTCCACATGGCTGACCATCGCGTGAATGATGGATTCGGGGTGGACCAGAACCTTGATCTGATCGGGGCGGAGCGTGAAAAACTCTTTCGCCTCGATGACCTCCATGGCCTTGTTGAACATGGAGGCGCTGTCGATGGTGATCCGCTGGCCCATCGCCCAGTTGGGATGGGTGGACGCCTCGGCCACCGTCGCCGCCGCCAGCCGCTCCAGCGGCCAGTCGCGGAAAGCGCCGCCAGATGCGGTGATGGTGACATCCTTGACGGAGTCGCGCTTATCGGATCCAAGAGCCTGAAAAACAGCGGAATGTTCGGAATCGACCGGCAGGATGGTTGCGCCGCTGGCCCGCGCCGCATGGCGAAGCAGCGGCCCGGCGCAGACCAGCGATTCCTTGTTGGCGAGCGCCAGAACCCCGCCCTGCGTCAGCGCCGTCAGCCCCGGCGCCAGCCCCGCCGCGCCGACGATGGCCGACAGGATCCAGTCCGCGGGGCGGGCTGCTGCCTCGACCAGGGCGTCCGGCCCGGCGGCGGCCTGGACGCCGCTGCCAGCCAGGGCATCGCGCAGATCCCCAAGCAGGTCGGGATGCGCGGTCACGGCGATCTCGGCCCGCAACTCGCGCGCCATCTGCGCCAGTCGCGCGATATTGCGCCCGCCGGTCAGCGCAACGGTGTGATAGGCGTCCGGCCCCGCCCGGCGGATCAGGTCGACGCCATTCGCGCCCACGGACCCGGTGGCCCCGAAGATCGAGATTCGCCGCATGGATCAGTTCACCGCCGGCAGCGCGGTCAGCAGCCCGATCAGCATGGTGGCCAGCACCGCCCCCGTCACCGCGTCGAAGCGGTCCATGAAACCGCCATGGCCGGGGATCAGGTTCGAACTGTCCTTGACCCCCGCCCGGCGCTTCAGCCAGCTTTCGGCGATGTCGCCCATCTGCCCGGCAAGGCAGACAAGGGGCGAACACCAGACCAGCGAGACATCGCCGCGTCCCATGCGCCACAGCAGCAGCCCCAGCAGCAGCGCGCCCGCCCATCCGGCCACCGTGCCCGACCAGGTTTTCTTGGGGCTGAGCGAGGGCCAGAATTTCGGCCCGCCGATCATCCGGCCGAAGAAATACCCTGCCGTGTCCGAGATGATCACGATCCCCATCAGCCACAGCACGAAGTTCAGGCCATAGTCTTCCCGGAATCCGACCAGGCCATAGGCGACCAGCATGATCGCCGCACCGAAGATCGCATAGGTCCAGCGGTCGCGCGGCTGGGCGCCGGGAATGCCCGCGATCAACGGAAACAGCAGCGCAAGGATCGCCGCTGGATGATCGAAGCCGTGGGCCACGACCTGCGACATGAAGGCGATGATCGCCAGGGCAAAGGGCCTCCAGGCGCCGAAGATTCCGGGATGAAGGCGCGGGCTCTTCCAGCCCGTCATCGCCGCCAGTTCCCAGAAGGTCACGGCGGAAATCACCGCCATCGCCAGCCGCAGCCAGTTCCCGGTCGCCACCGCCAGCATCACCCCGATGCCCAGCAGCACCAGGGTCGAGGCGACGCGCCGCGACAGATCGGCCCATTTGCCCGGCGGGGGCTTCACGGCATTGACGCGCCCCGCGCTCATACGCCCCCGAAACGCCGATCGCGCATCCCGAAACGGTCCAGGATCTGCGCAAGGTGGTCGGGGGTGAAATCGGGCCACAGCGTCGGCGTGAATTCGTATTCCGCATAAGCCGCCTGCCAGGGCAGGAAATTCGAGGTCCGGGTTTCGCCCGAGGTGCGGATCACCAGGTCGGGATCGGGATGGTCCGCCGTGTCCAGGCAAGCGGTCAGGTCGGCCTCGGTCGGCGCCTCGATCTCGCCCCGCGCGATCTTCTGCGCCAGCCGGGCCGAGGCGCGGACCAGTTCGTCGCGGCCGCCGTAATTGATCGCCACGGTCAGGTTCAGCCGGGTATTGCCCGCCGTCCGCGCCTCGATCGAGGACATCAGCGCGCGCAGCTTGTCGTCCAGCCGGTCCCGCCCGCCGATGAAGCGCAGCCGCACGCCCTCGGCCGCCATGCCGTCGGCCTCGTACTGGATATAGCGGCGGAAGATCTTCATCAGACCCAGGACTTCCTCGGTCGTGCGCTTCCAGTTCTCGGTCGAGAAGGCATAGACCGTCAGCCAGTTCACGCCCAGATCCGGACAGGCGCGGACGATCTGCTTGACGCGCTCGGCCCCCCGGCGGTGGCCGACCAGGCGCGGCCAGCCGCGTTCGGTCGCCCAGCGGCCATTGCCGTCCATGATGATCGCGACGTGTCGAGGCCGCTGATCGACCCCGCCGGTGGTCAGCAGCGGTGCGGTTTCAGCGGCCATAATCGTTCCTCAGACCTGCATGATCTCGGCTTGCTTGCCTTCAAGCGCCTGATCCACGTGGGCAATCATCTTGTCGGTCAGTTCCTGGACAGCGGTTTCCCAGAACTTCTGGTCATCCTCGGGCATGCCGTTGGCCTTGCCCTTCTTGATCTGGTCCATGCCGTCGCGGCGCACGTTGCGGATCGCGACGCGGGCATGTTCGGCATATTGCGCGGCGACCTTGGTCAGTTCGCGGCGGCGTTCCTCGTTCAGTTCGGGGATCGGCAGCATGATGATTGTGCCGTTCAGTTGCGGGTTGATGCCCAGGCCGGATTCGCGGATGGCTTTCTCGACCTTGCCGACCATGCCCTTGTCCCAGACGTTGATCGTGACCATGCGCGGTTCGGGGACGTTGACGGTGCCAAGCTGGTTGATCGGGGTCATCTGGCCGTAAGCCTCGACCTGGATCGGTTCCACCATCGAAGCCGAGGCCCGGCCCGTCCGCAGGCTGGAGAATTCGTGCCGCAGGCTTTCCATCGCGCCCTTCATCCGCCGTTCCAGATCGTCGATGTCGATTTCGATGTCCTCTGCCATGGGGAACTGCCTCTGCATTGAAATTTGATTGCTTGTAACCAGAGATGCAAACCTTGGCAAAGACTTTGCCCCACATCTGGGCAAGCCTTCGCCAGTCCGGTCCGGCTGGAAACGGTTCTAGTTATGGACCCGCGTATAGGTGCCCCGGCCTTCCAGGATGCCCCGGAACCCGCCCGGCTCGTCCAGCGAGAAGACGATGATCGGCAGCCGGTTGTCGCGGGCCAGCGCAATCGCGGAGGCGTCCATCACGCCCAGGTGCTTTTGCAGCACCTCGTCATAGCTGACTTCGCCGTAACGCTTGGCGTCGGTGTGCTTTTTCGGATCCTTGTCATAGACACCGTCGACCTTGGTCCCCTTGAAGATCGCCTCGCAGTTCATCTCGTTGGCGCGCAGCGTCGCCGCCGTGTCGGTGGTGAAATACGGGTTGCCGGTGCCGGCGGCGAAGATCACGATCCGCTTCTTTTCCAGGTGGCGGATGGCGCGGCGGCGGATGTAGGGTTCGCACACCTCGTCCATGCGGATGGCGCTGATGACGCGGCAATGCAGGCCCTTGGCCTCCAGCGCGGCCTGCATGGCAAGCGCGTTCATGACCGTGGCCAGCATTCCCATGTAATCGGCGGTCGTCCGCTCCATCCCCTGGGCGCTGCCTTGCAGGCCCCGGAAGATGTTGCCGCCGCCGATGACCATGCAGACCTCGACCCCCATCTTCTGGACCGATTCGACCTCGTCGGCGATGCGGGCGACGGTGGGCGGGTGCAGGCCGTAACCCTGGTCGCCCATCAGCGCCTCGCCCGAGATTTTCAGCATTACCCTGCCGTATTGCGCGGGCGCCGTGGCCCGATGATCGGTCATGTTGGTTCCTTCGTGTCAGCGCCGGTCGCTTTCATCGCCGCGCAAAATGTCGCAAAAGGCGGCGGTGTTCAACCATCCGAAAGCTCGCCTGCCGTGATCGACCTGGACCAGATCGACCCCGCGCGCCACCTGCTGATCGCAGGCCCGACCGCCAGCGGCAAATCCGCCCTAGCCTTGCGCGTGGCCCAGGCCCAGGGCGGGCTGATCGTCAATGCCGACGCGCTGCAGATCTGGTCCTGCTGGCGGGTGCTGACCGCCCGCCCGTCCCCCGGCGACGAAGCGGCGGCGCCCCATGCGCTGTATGGCCATGTCGCGCCGGGCGTGCCCTATTCCGTGGGCGACTGGCTGCGCGACGTGGCGGGGCTGCTGGACCGGCGGCTGATCGTGGTGGGTGGCACCGGGTTGTACCTGACCGCCCTGACACAGGGACTGGCCTATGTCCCGCCCATCCCGACCGCGATCCGGGCCGAGGGCGATGCCCGGCTGGCCGCGCCCGGCGGGCTGGCACGCATGGTGGCTGATCTTGACCCCGCCACCCGCGCGCGCATCGACACCATGAACCCCGCCCGCGTGCAACGCGCATGGGAGGTGCTGACGGCCACCGGGCGCGGCCTTGCCGACTGGCAGGCCGACACGCCCCCGCCCCTGATCGCCCCTGCCGATGCGCAGCGCGTCCTGGTTACGGCAGACCGCGACTGGCTGGCTGACCGGATCGCGCGCCGGTTCGACTTGATGATGCAGCAAGGCGCACTGGACGAGGTGCGGGCCATGCTGCCGCAGTGGGATCCGTCGCAGCAATGGGCACGAGCCATCGGCGCGCCGGAACTGACCGCATTCCTGCGGGCCGAGACGGACCTGCCGACCGCCACGGAACGGGCGATCATCGCCACGCGCCAATACGCCAAGGGCCAGCGGATCTGGTTCCGGGGGCGGATGAGGGACTGGCAACCGCTTGCCGCTGATGCAAAAAACACACGCCATGATTGATCCTTGCATCGCCTGATTGAGCGGACGACAGGTTTCGGCAATGATCCGCTTATTTAGTGGTGTTTCAGGCGGTCCTCATGTCAGCGTTCGGGCCTTCGCAGTGGAACGGTTTTCCTTTCTCGCCCAGCCGCATCCGGGCGGGACGGCGGGTGGCGGACAGCGACGTCAACGCGCCCGGCATTCCCGATGCCCCCGATGCCGTCCCCGATCGCCCGACCGTCGTCACGCCCGCCGCGGTGGCCGCCCCCGCCGTGCTGCGGCCCGCCCTGCCCGAAGGCCGCCCCGTCGGGCGCCAGCAGGGAATGCGGCTGCTGCCCTTGCAGGCCTTCATCTGGGGCAGCCGCGCGATGCCGCCGCAGCCCCGCACCCGGCCCGATCACGCGCTGATCTGGGTGATCGAAGGGCGGATGCGACTGGATTTTCCCCGCAGCCATGTCATCCTGCGCGCGGGCGATCTGCGCCATGTTCCGGCGGGGACCGCCTTCGCCGCGATCCCGGCGGCGGGGACGCAGGGACATGTCGCGCTGATCTCGGCCAGCCTTGCGGCGCGGGTCCAACCGCCGCTGCCAGATCGGGGGATGGCCGCGCATGTCGGTTCCCACGCCGCGCAACTGGAGGCGACGCTGCACGAACTGGCCTTGGAAACCGCGAAACCCGATGCCGGAACGCTGTCCTGCCTGTTGAACCTGCTTTCGCTGCGCCTGGGCCAGCTTCAACCCGGCCGCCCGCCCGAACCGGCTGCGGGCGCCGCGCCGGATCTGCCGCTGATCGAAGCCTTCCTGGCGCTTGCGGCGCAGCGGCTGGGATCGGCGGGATCGGTGGCGGAACTGGCGGCGGACCTGAACAGCACGATGGGGGCGCTGGACCAGGCCTGCCTGGCGGCGCGCGGCAAGCGGGCGGTGGACCTGATCCACGACCTGCGGCTGGAACGGGCCGTCGATCTGTTGCGTCACACGCAGCGCCCCACGCTGCGCATCGCGGCCGAACTGGGCTATTCCAGCCATGCCCATTTCATCCGGGCCTTCGTGGCCGCGACGGGACGCACCCCCGACGCCTTCCGCGCTCAGTCCTGCTGATCGGCCTGCGGATCCGCCTGGGGCCTGCCGCGAAAGCCGGTGGCGACCACGAATTTCTCGGATGAATCGCTGCGGCTGGCGGGCGGCTTGACGTTCGCCACCTTGTCGAAATTCCGCTTTAGCATCGCCTGCATTTCCGTTTCCGCGCCGCCTGCCAAGACCTTGGCCACGAAAGTTCCACCGGGTTCGAGGATGTCGAAGGCCAAGGCCGCCGCCGCCTCGACCAGGGCGACGATGCGCAGGTGATCGGTGCCCTTGTGGCCGGACGACGCGGCGGCCATGTCCGACATCACCACATCAGCAGGACCGCCCAGCCAATCCTTGACCTGCTGGTCGGCACCCTCGGACAGGAAATCGAGCTGATGGATCTCGGCCCCGGCGATGGGATCGACCTCTTGCAGATCGACGCCCAGAACCTTGCCGACCGCCTTGCCGGATTTCTCGCCCAGGGCGTTCACGCGGCCCACGGCGACCTGGCACCAGCCGCCGGGCGCGCAGCCCAGGTCCACGACCCGCGCGCCGGGCACCAGGAAGCGATACTTGTCGTCCAGTTCCAGGATCTTGTAGGCCGCGCGGCCGCGATAACCCTCGCGCTTGGCGCGGGCCACATAGGGGTCGTTCAATTGCCGTTCCAGCCACAGCTTGCTGGACAGCTTGCGGCCCTTGGCGGTCTTGACCCGCACCCGCAGGTCGCGCTGACCGCGCCCGCTGGATTTGCCCTCGCGGCTGCCGGGAGCCTTCGTCATCGTCATGCCACTCCGTTCAATCCATCGGCTGCCAACACCCCATCGCGCACCATCTGGGCGTAAAGCAACCCCTCTCGCAGGCCGCGGTCCGCGACCGACAGCTTGCTGGTCGGCCAGACCCGCATCAGCGTTTGCAGGATCGCCGCCCCCGACATGATCAGCGCGTGGCGTTCGCGGCCGATGCGGGGATCGGCGCGGCGGCCGTCGGGACCAAGCTGAAGATAGGAATGGATCACCCGGTCGATCTGGTCGCTGGTCATCTCCAACCCGTCGACCTTGGTCCGGTCATAGCGGCGCAGCCCCAGGAAGCTGGCCGCGACCGTCGTCACCGTGCCCGACGTGCCGATGATCTGGAACCCGTCATCGGGAGAACCTTGCGCATAGGGGGTAAAGCCCGACAGCATTTCCTCGAAATACCAGCTCATCAGGGCGAAGCGGCCCTGATCGTCCTCGACATCCGCGAACTGGTCGCGCAGCGTGGCCACGCCCAGCGGCACGCTGATCCAGTCCACCACCCGCGCGCCGCCGGGCTGCGGATTGCCGAAACCGTCCGACAGCCGCATGATCGCGCGCGGCCGTTCCTTGGGTTCCACATCTTCCAGGTCGATCCAGACCAGTTCCGTGGACCCGCCGCCGATATCGACGACCATCAGCGTCTCGGTCTTGTGGCTGACCAGCGGCGCGCAGGAAATCACCGCCAGCCGGGCCTCTTCCTCGGCCCCGATGGTTTCGATCTGCAATCCGGTCTCGCGCCGGATGGTGCGCATCAGGTCGCGGCTGTTGCGCGCGCGACGGCAGGCCTCGGTCGCGACCAGACGCATGTTGCGCACCCGGTGCTGTTCCAGCTTGCGCCGGCAGACCTGCAATGCATGGACCGTGCGCGCCATTGAGCCGCGGGACAGCCGCCCCGAAGCCTCCAGCCCTTGGCCAAGCTGCACCGGCTTGGAGAAGCTGTCGATGACCTGGAACTGACTGCCCTTCGGTCGGGCAATCAGCATCCGGCACGAGTTTGTGCCGAGGTCGAGGGCAGCATAAAGCGCCCCCTCCTCGGGGTTTCGGGTGCCAGACGGCTCTACCGCAGGTTTCGGGAACGCGTCCGCACCCGCAGGACGCTTGGGCGTCATGACAACACGCCCTCCGATATCAAGTTGAACAAAACGTAACGCGCCCCCCCGACCCGATCAAGGGGCGGCGAAACGGTGATTGCCCAAGGGATGCCAATCGGTTGATAAAGGGCACAAGTTTGCGCAGGGAACATCATGTCCACCACCTTCCTGACCGGACCCATCGCCCCCCTGCCGGGAACATCCGCGACCAGCGGCATCGCCAAGGTTCCGGTCCACGGTTCGCTTATGCTGGGCGCCGAGGGATTCGCGGGCGACGCCCAGGCCGACAGGCGTGTCCATGGCGGCCCCGAGAAGGCGGTGCATCATTATCCGCTGGATCATTACGCCGCCTGGCGCGCCGATCTGGGCGCGTTGCCGGTGCTGGATGCGCCGGGGGCCTTCGGCGAAAACGTCTCGACCCAGGGCATGACCGAGGACACGGTGGCGGTGGGCGACATCTTCCGGCTGGGCGGGGCGCTGATCCAGGTGTCCCAGGGCCGCCAGCCCTGCTGGAAGCTGAACCACCGCTTCGGCGTCCCGGACATGGCGCGGCGGGTCCAGGACACCGGCCGCACCGGCTGGTATTACCGCGTCCTGCAAACGGGCGAGGTCGCGCCCGGCGACGATCTGGTCCCGGTGGACCGGCTGGCGCCCGGCTGGACGCTGCGGCGGCTGTGGCGGGCAATGTATGTGGACCGCCTGAACCGCGCCGAACTCGAGGGGATCGCCGCGCTTGATGTCCTGGCGGACGGCTGGCGGCGTCACGCGCAGCGCCGCCTGGACAGCGGCCGGGTCGAGGACTGGCGCCCTCGGCTGGAGGGCAAGGCATGAAGCCGCCGCTGGTGATCTCGATCCAAAGCCAGGTGGTCTTCGGCCATGTCGGCAATTCCGCCGCGGTGTTTCCAATGCAGGCGGCGGGGCTGGAGGTCGCGGCCATTCCCACCGTGCTGTTTTCCAACCAGCCCGCCTATCCCACCCTGCGCGGCGCGCCGCTGCCGCCCGCGCTGTTCGCCGACCTGCTGCTGGGGGCCGAGGAACGCGGCCTGCCGCAGCGCGCCGTGTGGCTGGTGACGGGCTATATCGGCTCGGTCCAGGTCGGGCAGCTTGTCGCGGATTTCGTGGCCCGCGCCAAGGCCGCCAACCCGACGCTGCGATATCTGTGCGACCCGGTGATGGGCGATCACGGGCCGGGGCTTTACGTGCCCGCCGAACTGGCCCGGATCATGCGCGACCGCCTGTTGCCGCTGGCCGATCTGGCGACGCCGAATTCGTTCGAGCTTGGGCACCTGACCGGCCGTTCCATCGCCAGCATGGCCGATCTGCACGCCGCGGCCGCCGATCTGTCGCTTGCGCCGGACGCCGCGCTGATCGCCACCGGCTGCGTCCTGGACGACAGCCCTGCGGATCATCTGGAAAGCGTGATCCTCGCCCCCGGCGGCGCGACCCGGCATCCGACCCCGCGCCTGCCGGTGGCCCTGCCGGGAACGGGCGACCTGTTCGCCGGCCTGATCGTCGCGGGCCTGGGGCGGGGCCGCAGCCTGCCGCAAGCGGTCGAGACCGCGCAGGATCTGACATCCGCCGCCCTGGCCCATGCCGACCGCATTGGCGCGACCGAGGTCGTGCTGTCCGATCCCGGCTTCCGCGCCGCCCTGCTGACCCTGTAACCGGAGGAGATGATGGACATCGGCAGCACCCTGCCCGACGCGACCGTGGCCCGGATCCGCGACAGCTTTGCCCGCCAGGGTCTGATGGGCCTGCTGGGCGCCGAACTTGCCCAGGTGAAGGCCGGGCTGGTGACGATCCGCCTGCCCTTCCGACCCGAACTGACGCAGCAGCACGGCTATTTCCACGCGGGCGGCACGGCCTCGGTCGCGGATTCGGCGGGCGGCTATGCCGGGTTCACGCTGTTTCCCGACGACAGTTCGGTCCTGACCGTCGAATTCAAGCTGAACCTGATGAACCCCGCGCAGGGCGATCACCTGGAGGCAGTGGGCCGCGTCATCAAGCCGGGCCGGACCCTGACCATCTGCCAGTTGGATGTCTGGGGCGTCACCCCTGACCGCCGTATCCATGTCGCGACCGGGCTTCAGACCCTGATCTGCGTGCAGGGCAGACCCGCCTGATCGCCCTCGTGACAACCTAATGATGTTAGCGTAATCAGCCGCCTGACAGACATCAGCGGAAGGGATCGCATCATGGCACAGGCTCGGATCGGGCTGATCGGCTTGGGGACGATGGGCGCGGCATTGGCGCTGAACATCGCGGAAAAGGGCTTTCCGATCGCGGTCTGGAACCGCACCACCGCCGTGACGCGCGGCTTCGCGGCGGCGGCCGGTCCCCTGGCCGCCCATGTGATCGCGACCGAGACGCTGGCCGATCTGGTTGCTGCCATCGCCCCGCCCCGCGCCATCATCCTGATGGTTCCCGCGGGCCAGGCGGTCGACGACCAGCTTGCCGCCCTGGCCCCGCTGCTGGATACCGATGATCTGGTGATCGACGCGGGCAACGCCGATTTCCACGACACCAACCGCCGCGATGCCTCTGGGCTGCCCTTCCGCTTCCTGGGCATGGGCGTGTCGGGCGGAGAAGAGGGCGCGCGGCACGGTCCCGCCATCATGGGCGGCGGCGCTGCGGCCGACTGGGACCGCGTGGCCGATGTGATGACCGCCATCGCCGCGCGGGCCGAGGACGGCACCCCCTGCGCCGCCCGGATGGGCGATGCGGGCGCGGGGCATTTCGTGAAGATGGTCCACAACGGCATCGAATATGCTGACATGCAGATGATCGCCGAGGTCTATGGCCTGATGCGCGACGGCATGGGCATGGACGCGGCCGCGATCAGCAGCGCCTTTGTCGGATGGAACGAAGGCGCGCTGCAATCCTATCTGATCGAGATTTCGGCCAGCGTCACCGCCGCCGCCGATCCCCATACCGGCCGTCCGATGGTGGACGTGATCCTGGACCGCGCGGGTCAGAAGGGCACCGGCCGCTGGACCGCCATCGAGGCGCAGCACCTGTCGGCCCCCATCCCGGTGATCGAGGCCGCCGTGATGGCGCGCAACGTGTCGGCTCGGCTGGACGAGCGGCTGGCGGGCGAGGCGCGATTCGGTCCCGCCCCGCAGCCGATCCGGATCGCGCCGCAGACCTTGGAACAGGCGCTGATCGCGGGCAAGATCCTGTGCTATGCGCAAGGCTTCGCGATGATCTCGGCCGCGTCGCAGCGGTTCGGCTGGACGCTGGACCTGCCCGGCATCGCGCGGGTCTGGCGGGCGGGCTGCATCATCCGGTCGGCGATGCTGAACGACATGGCCGCTGCCTTGGCCGAGGATCCGGCCCGCAACCTGGTCCTGGCGCCGTTCTTCGCCAGCCTGATCGAAAGCGCCCTGCCCGGCCTGCGGCAGGTCGTGGCCGAGGGCGCCGCGCAGGGGCATGCGCTGCCCGCCCTGGCGTCGGGGCTGATGTGGTTCGACCTGATGCGGACAGAGCGCGGAACGGCGAACCTGATCCAGGCGCAGCGCGACTTTTTCGGCGCGCACGGCTTCCAGCGGATCGACGGGCTGGACGACCCGCACGGGCCTTGGGGCCAATCCGCCTAATCGACAGGGGCAGGCGACGGAACCGCCCGCCCTTCGTCCTTACCGCTGGCGAATCTCGCCCGAGGCCGGATCGACGCGGATATCGACCTCGCGATTGTCGGCGGTGTGGTATTCGACCTCCCAATAGCCGTCGTCGTCCCAGGACACGTCCGAGATGAAGGACAGATCGCCGCCCAGATCGGTTTCCAGCTTGGTCACCACCTCCGACAGCGGCAGAGATCCGGCGGGCGGGGTCTGCTGGGCCATCACGACCGATGGCGCGGCGATCAGCGATGCCAGGGCGAATGCGGGGACGATGGACTTCATCTGAAAGCTCCTTTCACGGGTTGCCGCAGTCAACCGGCTGATCCCCTGCGGGTTCCCCCCAACGAACCCTTGCGAGGCGGATGGACCGCGCCTATATTCACGCTGTCCGGGGTAACCCGGACTATGGACATAAACGCGCATGGAATAAGCGGATCGGACCCGGGGGCGGTACCCGGCGACTCCACCAGATCACCCTCGTTGGGGGACAATGGGGTCGAAACAGGATCGACGAACGTCTAAAGATGTTTGCTTTGTCTCGGTGAGCTACCACCGTCATCGGTGCAAAATGTACAGTTGCCAACGACAACCGTGCTCCGGTCGCGCTGGCTGCGTAAGCAGTCCGCAAGATCGAAACCTAAGCCCTTCCGCCTAGCAGCGTAAGGCGGGGCCCGCAGGAGCCTGGCAACAGAATCCTGCACTTTCAGCCATTTGCGGGATATGTTCGCTGACGCAGGGGAAACTTCCTGCGGAACCGCGTCCGGTTTCTTGCCCAAACCCCCGGTCGCCCCCCTTTTCATCGTCGGTCATATGCCTATGCTGGCCCGAAATAAGGGGACGGGCATGGCGCGATCGGGAATCGACTATGGCGGAATGATGCATCGCGCGCTGCAAGGCATGATTGCCGACGTGCTGGAACGCGTGTCGCAGCATGGCCTTCCGGGCGACCATCACTTCTTCATCACCTTCGACACCCGCGAAGACGGCGTGGAAATGGCCGACTGGCTGCGCGAGCGTTACCCCGAGGAAATGACCATTGTCATCCAGCATTGGTTCGACAACCTGACCGTGGACGACCTGGGCTTCACCGTCACGCTGAACTTCGGCAACTCGCCCGAGCCGTTGCGAATCCCCTTCGACGCGCTGCGCACCTTCGTCGACCCCTCGGTCGAATTCGGCCTGCGGTTCGAGACCCAAGAGGCCGAGGACGACGACGATGATGAGGACGACGAAGACGATGAGGGCGGCGACGACAATCCCGACAGCCCCGCCCCCGGCGGCGGCGAGGTCGTGCAGCTGGACCGCTGGCGGAAGTAAGGTTCAGCCGTCGCGAAAGACGGCGCGCGCTGCCGCGATGCCATTCAACGCGGCCGGGAACCCGGCATAGACGGCCATCTGCATCAGCACCTCGACGATCTCCTGCCATGTCAGCCCGACATTCAGCCCGGCGCGAAGATGCATCTTTAGCTGCGGGCAGGCATTGCCCATGGCGGTCAGCGCCGCGATGGTGGCGATTTCCCGGTCGCGCAGGGACAGGCCCGGACGGGCATAGATGTCGCCAAAGGGAAACTCGAACAGCAGGTCGGCGAAATCCGGCGCGATGTCGGCCAGGCTGTCGATGACCGCCTGGCCCGCCTCTCCGTCGATTTGGGCCAGCAGGCGGCGGCCGCGTTCGTTTCGGGTTTCATGATTGTCCTGTGTCATCGGCTGCGTCCTTTCCGCCGGAAATCATCGCCTGATAGGTGGCGATCTTCTGATCCATGAGGGAAAGACACTCGGCCAGGTCAGCCAGCCTGCGCCGCAGCCCGTCGCGGTGATCCACCAGCAGGTCGCGCCGGGCCGCGGCCGTGGCGTCGCCCTGCGCCCGCAACCGGGCATAGCGCTGCATCTCTGCGATCGGCATCCCGGTCTGGCGCAGCCGGATCAGGAAGCGCGCCCAATCCAGGTCGCGCGCCTGATAGACCCGCCGCCCGCCCGCATCGCGCAGCGGCGGCTGCATCAGCCCGATCCGTTCATAATAGCGCAGCGTATCGGCGCTCAGGCCCGTCTGCCGCGCGAAATCGGAAATCTGCATGGCGCCCACCCGGCCGATTCGTGGCTTTCCCCAAGGAACGCCCCTTGATCTAGGGGTTGGAGCGCGCTCCAGGTCAAGGCGTCAGACCATCATTTCCTTGGTCGCCGTCAGCCGCAATTCGGGATGGTCGCGGGCCACGCGGTCGATGTCCCATTGCAGCCGGGTCAGATAGACCATGTCGCCGTCGTGATCCTGGGCGATGTGGCCCTTGTTGGCGTTCACGAAGGCCTCGACCTTGTCCTTCGGCCCGGCGACCCAGCGGGCCGAGGTGAACTGCGATCCCTCAAAGCGGACCGGGATGCCGTATTCGATCTCGATCCGGCTGGCCAGGACTTCGAATTGCAGGGCGCCGACGACGCCGACGATGAAGCCCGACCCGATCATCGGCTTGAAGACCTTGGCCGCGCCTTCCTCGGCGAATTGCATCAGCGCCTTTTCCAGGTGCTTGGCCTTCATGGGATCGGTCGCCCGCACCGATTGCAGCAGTTCCGGGGCGAAGGACGGGATGCCGGTAAAACGCAGCGCCTCGCCCTCGGTCAGGGCGTCGCCGATGCGCAATTGCCCATGGTTCGGGATGCCGATGATGTCGCCCGCCCAGGCCTCGTCCGCCAGTTCGCGGTCGGCGGCCAGGAACAGCACCGGATTCGTCACCGCCATGGGCTTTTTCGTCCGCACATGGGTCAGCTTCATGCCGCGTTCGAAATGGCCCGAGGCCAGCCGCACGAAGGCCACCCGGTCCCGGTGCTTGGGATCCATGTTGGCCTGCACCTTGAAGACGAAGCCGGTCACGGCCTTCTCCTCGGGCGCGATCTCGCGTTCGGCGGTGTTCTGCGGCTGCGGCGCGGGACCGTATTCGCTGATCCCCTTCATCAGTTCCTGCACGCCGAAGCTGTTGATGGCGCTGCCGAACCAGATCGGCGTCATGTGCCCTTCCAGGAACGACTGTCGGTCGAAGGCAGGCAGCAGTTCGCGCGCCATTTCGACTTCTTCGCGCAGCTTCCCCAGCAGGTCGGCGGGGATGTGATCGGCCAGTTTGGGATCGTCCAGCCCGTCCATCTTGACCGACTCCGCCACCTTGTTGCGGTCGGCGCGGTCCATCAGCTCCAGCCGGTCGTGCAGCATGTCGTAGCAGCCGATGAACTCGCGCCCGACGCCGATGGGCCAGCTTGCCGGGGCCACGTCGATGGCCAGGTTTTCCTGGATCTCGTCGATGATCTCGAAGGTATCGCGGGATTCGCGGTCCATCTTGTTGCAGAAGGTCAGGATCGGCAGGTCGCGCAACCGGCAGACCTCGAACAGCTTGCGAGTCTGGGATTCCACCCCCTTCGCGCCGTCGATCACCATGATCGCGGCGTCCACGGCGGTCAGCGTGCGATAGGTGTCTTCCGAAAAGTCGCTGTGGCCCGGCGTGTCGACCAGATTGAAGCGGTGGCCGTCGAAATCAAACGACATCGCCGAGGCGCTGACCGAGATCCCCCGTTCCTGCTCCATCTTCATGAAGTCGGAGCGCGTCCGCCGCGCCTCGCCCTTGGCGCGCACCTGCCCTGCCATCTGGATGGCGCCGCCATACAGCAGGAATTTTTCGGTCAGCGTGGTCTTGCCCGCATCGGGATGCGAGATGATCGCAAAGGTCCGGCGGCGGGCGATTTCAGGCGGCAGGTCGGGGCGGTTTGTCATGGCGCGGGCTGTAGCCTGCGGCGCGGGAATGCGCAATCGCCGGGTGCGGCTGAAGTGGTTTCTGGCGGTGAAGATGGTGCGGCTGGAAGGAGCGGAATTGAACGCTCTTTTCGAGGTGCCGCAAGAATGGACTGAACCGCCCCGGGTTTGCCTGAGGCTCCAACTTCCAAATAGGATGGAGCCATGACGAGCAAAACGACGAACAAGTTTTCCCCTGAGGTGCGCGAGCGCGCGGCGCGGTTGGTGTTGGATCATGAGGCTGACCATTCCTCCCGCTGGACGGCCTGCCAGTCGATAGCGTCGAAGATCGGCTGCTCGGCGCACACGCTGTTGGATTGGGTGAAGAAGGCCGAGGTCGATGCCGGCAAGAGGGCCGGTTTGCCGACGGACACGGCCGAGAAGATGAAGGCTCTGGAGCGGGAGAACCGTGAGCTTCGACAGGCCAACGAGATTCTGCGCAAGGCGAGCGCTTATTTTGCTCAGGCTGAGCTCGACCGCCCATTCAAACGATGATCGTGTTCATTGACGATCACCGCGAGGGGCATGGGGTCGAGCCGATCTGCAGGGTGCTGCCGATCGCCCCGTCAACCTACCACGATCATGTCGCCAAGCGCGCCGATCCTGAGAAGCTGTCGGCGCGGGCGAAGCGGGACCTGGAGCTCAAGCCAGAGATTAAACGTGTCTTCGCCGAGAATTTCGAGGGGGAGTGTCTGAAACTCTGTGTATCTGATCGGGGCCATGCGGTTTTCAGATACGGTCAGGCGCCGAAACGCCCAGCGAACATTATGGCCAGCTGATTGCGAGCCGCAACCCATTCCCGGACTGCGCGGCCGCCCTTTTCGAAGTTGCGGATGGCCAGGAAGATCAGCTTCGTGGCGGCCTTCTCGGTCGGGAAGGAGCCCTTGGTTTTCAGTGTTTTCCGTAGCAGCCGGTTCAGCGATTCCACGGCATTCGTGGTGTAGATGATCTTCCGGATCGCGGCGCTGAAGGCGTAGAACGGAGTGACCTCGGCCCAGGCCCGACGCCAGGCCGGGGCGATGGAGGGGTATTCCCCGGCCCATTTTTCTTCGAATGCCTCCAACTGGCGGGCAGCCTCCTCGGTGGTCGGGGCTTCGTAGATCGGGCGCAGATCGGCGGCCACCGCCTTGCGGTCCTTCCAGCTGCAGAAGTTCATGGAATGCCGGATCAGGTGAACGATGCAGGTCTGGACCATGGTCTCGGGGAAGGCCGCGGTGATCGCCTCGGGGAAGCCCTTCAGCCCGTCCACGACGGCGATCAGGATGTCCTGGACTCCCCTGTTGCGCAGCTCGTTCATCACCGACAGCCAGAACTTGGCGCCTTCGTTGTCGGCGATCCAGAGGCCCAGAACCTCGCGTTCGCCATCCCGGGTGACGCCCAAGGCGATGTAAACGGCCTTGTTTGTGACCATCCGACTGTCGGCGTCGCGGATCTTGACGAGCTTGACTTCCTGCCCGTTGAGGCTGGCGATCACCTTGGGACGCCAGTGCTCCGTAAAGAGTGAGAATGCCACCACAGCGATGTGCATATCGGCATATCACGTTCCAAGTGGCCCGAATAAGAGTTCTGGCAAAATGGTGCTAGGGCCAGAGGCGTTCTTTCGTCCAGCTTCTGCTATCAACTGAAGCAGTGAATCGAAGTCGCTTGTGGTTGTGGTCGCTTGCTCCTTGCGAGAACTCCACAATATGCGGAGCGACGGCGTACACCTGCCAGCCGGGGGCAACGTAATCGGCGTTCTCGGCAATAAACGCTTCGGCTTCGATCAGTTTCCGATTTAGCAGGGTGCTGAAGAAGTCGGGCCTTGGCCCCATGTGAAGAACATGATTCAGCCCTCGCAGGCTTTAGCGGGGGGCGGTAATGCGCGGAGCGGACGAGACGAGCGGATCGCTGTTCAGCTATGTCGATCTGGAGGCGCGTATTCCGGCGCGGCATCCGCTGCGGAAGATCCGGCAGGTGGTCAACGACGCGCTCGCGAGCCTCGACGCGGAGTTCGAGGCTGTTTACACCGACTTCGGTCGCCCCTCGATCCCGCCGGAACGGCTGATCCGGGCGAGCCTGATCCAGATCCTGTTTTCGGTCCGGTCGGAGCGGCAGCTGATGGAACAGATGCACTACAACCTGCTGTTCAGGTGGTTTGTCGGCCTTGGGATCGATGACCCCGCGTGGGTCCCACGGTCTTCACCAAGAATCGGGACCGCCTGTTGACGACCGAGATGTCGCGCAAGGTGATGGCGGCGATCTTGGCTCATCGCGATGTCGCGCCGCTTTTGTCGGACGAGCACTTCTCGGTTGACGGCACGCTGGTCAAGGCCTGGGCTTCGATGAAGAGCTTCCAGCCCAAGGCCGCCGACACGCCGCCCGACGACGATCCGGGCGGCCTGCCGGGACTCGACAGTGCCGCCAAAGACCACCCCGGACAGCCCCCTTCCGAAACCGCACCGATGCCCCGCCCCGACCGCCAGTCCCGCAATGCCGAGGTCGACTTCCGGGGTGAGAAGCGGTCGAATGCGACGCATGTCTCGACCACCGATCCCGACGCGCGGCTTTACAAGAAGTCGCCCGGCACCGGCGCGATGCTGTGCTTCATCGGCCATGCCCTGATGGAGAACCGGAGCGGCCTGATCGTGCAGGCCGATCTCACTCGGGCCGACGGCCATGCAGAACGCCGGGCGGCGCTGTCGCTGATCCACGCCCATTCTCCGGGCTCCACCCGTCAACTGACGCTCGGCGCGGACCGGGGCTACGACGTGGCCGCCTTCGTTCGCGACCTGCGCCAGGCCTGCGTTACGCCCCATGTCGCGCGAAAATCTCGGCACTCGGCGATCGACCGACGGCCGCACGACCCGACACGCGGGCTATGCCCTGTCCCAGAAGCATCGCAAACGGATCGAGGAGTCCTTTGGCTGGGGCAAGACCGTCGGCGGCCTCGCCCAGACCGTCTACCGCGGCGTCGAACGGGTCGGGGCCCACTTCATCCTGACGATGACCGCCAGCAACCTCGCCCGGCTGCCCCGATTGCTAGGGGCATGACCGAAAGCGGGAAGCGGAATCATCACGCCCGCGGCCCGGACCGCAGGCCAAGGCCACGCCGACGCCCCAAGATCGGGAAACCTTCCCAGTTCGGCGACTAATTCAGCGGCCTGTTAAGTCGTTGCTTGAACTCAGTCTGCAACCGTCTGGTTCGAGGAGCTCCAGTAGATGGATGCACCCTTGCTTCAACTTTCCTGTTCTCATGCATCAAAAAATATGATATTATTGCCCGTCGCCTAATTGAATTGGAATGCAAAATAATTAAATCCCTGGAAGAACGGCGAGCTTTCACTGACAATCCGAGGGCATATTCAGAAAAGGTGGGCGTGATCTTCCCATAATAATATTAGGCCGATTTGGAGAGAAAGTATCTGAAATGGCGAGCGGCCTTGAGAGCTTTGGTCTGCCCCGCTAGGGACCGGGACACCATGCCCTGCCGTTCTGCCAGGCACGCATTGTAGAGCGCTGGAAGCGCACTTGCCGCGACGTTGACATCATGCGGGTAGACAGCCGAGACTGGAAACTATTCGAGCTAGGGAAGAGACAAGTTCGATGGATCGCAGCGCCGGCCTGACGTTCATTCTGACGCTTCTTCTGATGGGATGTAAGTCCTTCCCCGACACCGGGGTCGGCGCGACGGATGTGGCGATCTCCTATATCGAGGCGAGGAAGGATTTCGCAAGCGCCTTGGGCGGTGCCGTTGCCGAGGAGCAGGGACAAGTCTATCGACTGGTGGCGATCTTGGGGCCGCAATACCCGATCGGCAGCGCGCTCGATCCGGCAAATCCTGCCGACGTGGTCACCGATGCCTGCCTACTGCCCGAACCGCCCCTCGTCTCCTGGGTAGCGTTCCCGGCGATCACTTCGTCGCGCAACGTTGCGCTGGACGCCTCTCTGCCCGGCCTTCTTGGGCGGGCGGCTTCCTATCTGAGCGATCTCGGCGTCGATCTCGGCGCGCAATCCTCGGTGTCGTGGCGCATGGAGGACGTAGCTCAGCGGCTATCGCCGCAGGCTGTCTTCCAGGAGGAAATCTCGACCGGCACGTGTCTCGAACAGACAGCTGGGCACGACATCCTCTTCGTCCGCGGCATTGTCCATGCCAAGGAGACCTTTACCAGCACATCGGGCTTCAACGCCGGCGCGGCAACGAGTGCCACGGGGCCGGGGCTGCGCGTCAATGTCGATCAGAGCGGCGGGTTCCGGGTCGAGGATACGGCCGCAATTCCGCGGTTTCACATCGTTACGCTGAAGCCTGCGGACGGCGTCGCCGGACGGACCGTCGGCGGGCCCGAGCTTGTTGCACCACCCTCGGAGGTCCTGGAGCGGCTGGCCCGCCTACGTTAAGAAGGCGACGCCGTCGCTTCATATCGCCTAACGGTCGAGCGTCACCGACAGAAGCTTATCGCCGTCGTGGATCGGCTCGCCCGTCCCAACTCGCCGTTCATAGGCTTCTCGCAGCGTTGTGTAAGGGTTCCGGAAGGCTCCATCAGCCCACAATTCGAGGTGCAGGTGGACCGTAGTATTGGGCAGGCCATTCATGATATTCGACATCCGGCCGAGCGGTTGGCCGGCGGTAACGAGTTGGCCAACTCGCAAGCTCGGATCAAGCTCTAGATGCATGTAGCGCCACCGGCGGCCGCCCTCGGTCTCGAGGACCAGCAGGCTGAAGTCCGACATTCGGTTGATCCGGCCCGCCTCGATCGCCAAGATGCGGGGCGCGTCTTGCACCGCGTTGAAGACCACGCCCCTGTCAGACCATAGGACGAGGTCTATGCCACTATGGCCGCGGCCGGCCGGGCAGGCGGCGTTCGGCTGCGGCCGCGCCTCGCAATAATTGTCGCGCCAGATCGGAATTGGGCCTCGGAAGTCGGCTGCGTCAAGGCTGCTCGGAGAACGACCGAAGTAGCCGGCAGGGCCATAGAGCTGCGTCGTCACCGCAACACGGTCGTGATCGACAGGAAAGACGATGTCCTCGGCATAGTTTTTTGCATCGGGTTGTCCTTGGCCGGTACCGGGCAACAGCTCGCCCGATGGATAGTAGAAGAATGGCGGATCCTCGGTGACCGACGGCGGTTGGCGCGAGGCATATTCGCGAATCAGGCGGGGAAGCTCGCTGGCACCCTCTGGCGCGCCGATAGCTGCTTCGAGGCGCGCGATCTGCTCGGGCACCTGCAGCATCTCGAGCAGCTCGCCCCGTGGCAGTGCGACGCTCCGCTCTCTAAGCGCGGCGATCGTCATCTGCTCACGCGGCGTCTCGGCTAGCACCACAACGTCCTCGGGCAGATCGGTAAGGGCGGCGATCTCTCGCGGCTCGCCGTTGAGCCATATCGGTGCCGCTGAGCTTGCCACAAAATAGGGAAGCTGCGGTCGCAGTTCACCAGCGGTCAGCTCGGACGTGCGCTGCATTACATCGATCATGAGATAGGCGACCTGCTTTCCTCTCGTCTCGATCTTCTCCAGCAACGCTTTCGCGAAGGGGCTGTGATCCGTGATCGAAGCAATGCGGTCATAGGCGATCTGGCGCGGCTGGGTCGAGAACATCAGAAGCATTCCAGGCGCTGGGGTGACCTCGACGAAACCTCCGACTGGAAGGAAATCACGGCTTTCCAGGGACCCGCCGAACGCATTGCGGCATGCGTCGAACATCACGATCTGCGCTGCATTACCGTTGTCCTGCGCGAGCATTGTAAGTATGAGCTTAATCGACAGGCTCTCTTCCATCATCCGCGACAGGTCGCTCTCGTTTGACACTGGCACGACGAAGTTCTCTTCGAGGCGTTGGTCCATGAAGCCGTGACCGGCGAAGTAGAAAAAGCCGATTGGCCGTCCTTCCGCGCCCTTGAGGGCGCGGCGGTAACGGTCGACTTCGACCAGCATCTCGGCGAAGCTGGCATCCTTCAGCACCTTGGTTTCAAAGCCGAGGGCATCGAGCCTTTCGGCCAGCTTGGTGACATCGGCGAAGGGGGTCGAAAGTTCGTAGTCGCCTGGATAAGATTCGTTGCCGATCAAAAGCGCGATCCGCGTCTCGGGCGCGCGCTCAACATGGCCGGAGTCCTGCGCGATCCCCGGATGCGCGGCGGCGATGATCGACAGTAGAATCGGCGCAATCGCGAACCGCCAAGGCACGCCCGGCACCTTCGGCCTAGCGGGAAAGAAGAGAGACGGCATCATCAATCAGCGCGCTGGTTTTCGGGGTCTGAGGCGATTTCAGCTGTATGAAGCGTTCCGCGGCCAGAGCCCTGTCTGGCCGCGGAACGAACGGCGCGGCGCCCTTCAGGACAAGCGCGAGGTTATACTTGCCGTTGGCGGAGGCGTCGGCGAAATCGCCGATGGCGGGATCGACGACGCGCGGGTCCCCGAGATCGTAGAGGAACTCGGAAGCGTAAATTCGCATCGTACGGTCGGTACGGGCCGACAGCCCCACCAGCCAGTCAACATCGTCCTGATCGAGACGCCGTGAGATCTCGCCGCGCAGCGACTTGTCTGACCTCAAGAGTTCCGTCAGCGCGACCACCGCGCCCAGCTCGAACCTGTAACTTGCCGCCTCGCGGTCCACAGCCATAAGCGCCGAGACCGCGTCGAGCCCGGCAGCGGCCAAGCTGTCGCGAGCGCCGCGCCGCTTGTTGGCGTCATCGCTCTCGAGGCTCGCGATCAGGTCGTCGAGCCCGCCCGACACGATCCTGTCATCCGCGGCAGCGGAAGGCGGCAGTGCGACATTGGCGAAGCTTTCTGGAGCGACCGTCCTCAGCCGGGCGGTGGCGAGGTCGGCACTCGCCGTCCCCTCGCAGTGGCGTAAGAAGGCCAACGCGAGGTCCAGCGAATTGCTGCGCTCGACCAGTTCCCACAGTTCCACCGCGAGGTCCTCGGCGCACCGCGGTTCCTCCGGCTGCTCGAGGCGCCGTCGGAGCGCGCCGTCGAAACGCACTTCCCGCGACAGCTTGTCGACGTAATAGGGCGACTGCTCTTCGATGAAGCGTTCGCGGAACGCTGTCCTGACGTTGGCGAAGAGGATCGGGGCCCGCGTCGTGCGCGCCGCCCGAAGCTCCTGCTCCAGCGCTTGAGCGTAGGGGCCCGCAATGGCAGCCGGATCGCCGTCTGTCGCGATGTCAAGCTCTCCGGTCGAGAAGGCGACAAGCATGTTCGGCCATAGACCGACCGGCGCGAAATTGCGGTTACCTCGAGCCCCGATCCTGAGCTCGTTGCGGCATGCGTCGAAGACGACGATATGCGCCGCATCTGGCGCAAGCGCGGAAAGCTCTGCCTGAATGCGTTCCAGCGGCAGTGCACGGATCCAGAAATCCGGCGCGTCTGGCCCGGTGATGCCCACGGGGATGAGGACATTCTCGCGCGTGTCTGGCCGGGAGGCGCCGTGGCCCGAATAGTAGATGAAACCGACCGCACCTTCCCCCGCTGCAGCCAGCCGGCGCGCATGTGCCTCGACCGCTGCAAGAAGCGTGAAATAGTCGGCGTCGAAGAGCGTCTCGACCTCGAACCCTGCCTCTTCTAGTGCCGAGCCAACAAGCCTAGCGTCCTTCATAGGGTTGTGCAGCACTCCGACCGCCGGGGAATAGGACTGATTGCCGATGACAAGCCCGAAGCGCTCGGCCCATGCTGCGGGCGCCAGGCACAACGTGGCCAGGATCACTAGGAGGCGTGTCACGACGCCCCTTCGGAGACAGCCGTCACCTGACATCGAAGAGCGCCGAAGCGGCAAACATTGTCGTGTTTGGAACTGCGAGGAAGTTCCGGCTCGAGGCATCGCTGTAAGTTTCAAGGTAGGATTCGATCGCGCCCACAAGCTGCGCCAGATAGCTCACAGACGCATCGGTCTGGGCCAAGTCCGTACGCCCCCGCTGCCGCAGACGCATCTCGGAGCGATTGATTCCTGCCAAGTCGAAGTCGGGCGGCAGGATCAGGGCGATAACGCGGTGCGGTCCGATCGGGGGGGCGACCCTGAACTCTCTGAAGCCATGCCGGACCGGATCGGGAACCGATACGATCTCGCCGCGGGAGACCATCTCCTCGCCCTCTTCCCAGAACTCGTTCGGGTAGAGCTGCGTGACGACCCCCTGGGGGTTGATCTCGACCATGAACAGCTTGCCGTCGACCGGCGCCTCAAAGCTGAAGGCGAAGCGGTCGCCGAGGGCTAGCGCGTCACGCGCCCCGGGCAAGATGCGTGCGCCGTCCGTGCGCAGAGCCGACAATTCGAGATCCCCGATCAAGTCGTCGGCGAAATGTCCCTCGAGCTGCTCAACGAGGCTCTTGAACTGCGCCGCCGCTAGTGCTTCCTGCTCGGGCGCCTCACCGGCTCCGGCGTCAAGCGGGCCGGTGTGGGGGAGGACGAAGTTTTCGACATAGGATGAGACGCGGGTATAGACGCCGGCATAGGTCTCGGCGCCACCGCAGAACTGAGATCCCCAACTGACGATGCCGACCTGATAGCGCCGCTTCGCGTCATCGAACTTGGTGAGCGGCCCGCCGCTGTCGCCGCCGCAGGAATCGATGCCCGCGACGCCCGCGCAAATATGCTTCTGGCCGATCGTATTTCCGTAGCTCGCCTGAAGCGTTTGGCAGCTGCCGAGCGGGATGGTCGGTACCCCGGCCCATTGCAGCCGGTCGGACGCAGAGATGAAGGTCATTCCGTCCGCGGGCTTAATCTCAAGTCGCCCATACTCGACCGTCAGCCCGTGTCCGACCACCTGAAGCAATTCACCCGGACCATCCTCGGTAGGATCGGTGGCAGCCGCGTGCGACAGCGGCATCGTGGAGCGGCGCCACTGCGTGTCTTCGGCGAGTTCGATGAGCGCGATATCGCCCGAAACCGGGACATTGCCGTTCATCTGGAAATCGGGATGCGGGATCCACCTCTCGATCCTGTGGCCAGCACCGCCCGCAGCTGACGCGAAACTGTCCGAGCCTGCAACCACGTCCAACCGCCAGCCGTTCAGGTTTTGTCCACCGCGCCAAGCATCTACTACAAAGAGGAATGGTGGCTGCCTGCTCACGCCGTTCAAGCAATGCGCTGCAGTCAGGATCCAACGGGCATTCAGCGCAGTGGCACCGCACAACGAATAGAAGGCCTTGCCCGAGGGGTTCGACAGGCGCAGGACTGCGAAGCCCGGCCACTCGGCGGCATCGGCATCGTCGCCACCGACGATCCTCCCACCGTCTGGCGACTGCGCTTGTGCGTGGCCAAGCTGCAGTACGCCGGCGACTAGAAGCGTCAGTGTTGGAAGGTGGCGCAGCATATCACTGTCCTCCTTCCAGGTCATTCACCCTCCGCTCGAGCCGCTGTATAGCCTCCGCAAGGCTGTCGAGTGTTATGGGCGCGGGCGTGCTGTCCGCCGGTGGCGCGTCCGGCGCTGTCTGGCCGCAACCCTCTTGTCCGAAATTACAGGGATTGCCGTACCAAGCGTCGGGCCGGACATGTCCGGGCTCGTCCAAGTAGAACTCGGCGATCCAGTCCTCGCCGTAGCGCACGCCGCGCGCGAACGTGTCGGCATCGATAAGCGCGGGCCGGCCGGATTCGTGGCTGTACATCGTCCGCAGCCAGTTAAAGGCGATAGTCGGCTGGGCGAAGTTGAGCACCTCGTCGATGCCTACCGAACGCCCAAAATAGTCGCTGGCGAAATCCCGACCGCCGCCGAGGCCGATATAGCCGGCAAGATAGGCGCTGACTTGGTCGCAATAGCGAACAGCCTTGTCCCGCCCAAGGTTGCGGATGGCGGCCGAGTTGGGCCGGACATCGTCTGAGCAAGTCGTGGGATCGACTCCGGCCATGCTGTAGGCGATGCCACGCGGCGTGCTGGTCTGCCCCTCGATATGGCGCGCGCGCTTGCGCAACCACACCCACGAGATGGCAACGCCGGCCTCGTCGCTCTTCAGCCGTGGAATGAGCCCCCCGCTGCTGTCGGTCAGACCGGGCTCGGGGGATGTGCCTGGGAAGCGCGCGAAGTAAGGAAGAATGATGATCTCACCGCCGGGCTCTTGCGGATAGAATGTGATGGCGAGGAAGTTGCGCGTTTGTTCCGACAGGGTGATGCGATCGTCCTGGGGCGGCGCGGGCTGATGCGTCGCGGGGGGCTCGGCCGACGCGGCATTGCCGAGATACGTGAAGATCAGCTCGTCCGTCACGATCCCGATCTCCTGGCAGTCCCGATCGCGGCGAGGCCGCGAGCCACGGAGCGTGACGACCGGCACGTCGGCCACAGTGTCGGCGAGGCCCGCGACGTTGTAGAGGATGTCGCCACAGCGGCTGTTGTAGAGCTTGGCGCGCCCGGCATAGGCGCTTCCCTCGACTCTGCCGGAGAAGAGGGACGGATCGGGTGACACCGCGTCCGCTAGGCTCGTCTTCGCGCGGTAATAGTAGAAGGCCCGCTCTCCGCTCTGGATGTTCGCGACAAGTCCCATGACCGAACAATTGTGGATCCAGAAGCTTGAAAAGCGGGACACATCCACCGTCTGGAGCGGCGGTGCGAGGGCAATGCCGTCGCAGGCCTGCGCATTCGCCACCGCACCCACGCCGTCCGGTCGGATCTTGGGCGCGACGCCGCCGCGCAGTTCGCGGTCGGGATCGACGCCGAGGCGCCCGTCCCGGACGAGATCGTCAAGCCCCCAAGCGCGGCGATAGGCCGCGATCAGGCTAGGATACACCGGCAGGAAGTTCGCGGCGGCGAAAGTCCCTGAATAGGCGTGGATATGTAAGTGGATCGAGGTATTGGGCCTGCCGCCCATATAATTCGAGACCCGGCCGATCACCTGGCCTTGCGCGACGTCGACGCCAGGTTCGATACCGGCCGCGTCGATCGACCCAGGATGCATGTGCATGTAGGTTACGGTGCGCCCGCCGTTGCGGATGCTCACCCAGGTATCGTCGTTGACGCTGACGACTCTGCCTGCCTCTACGGCCACGACATCCCAGTAATTGTTGCGCGGAGAATGCGGCCGGATGTCGTTTCCCTGGTGTCCTTTGGCCGAGGGGCAGGGATTGACGCGGTGACGTCTCGGCTCACACTGGTTGTCCCTGTGCGGATAGGTATAGAGGCGCCTGTCGTTGTTGTCGTTCAAGCCATGATACTGCGGCAATTGCGTGCCCAGAAAGGCATGCTCTCCGGTCTCGGTGCCTACCTTGAGAGGAAACACCCAGTCGGGGAAATGGACGGTGCGGTCGGCTATGCCGGAGATTCCAGCCGGCTCGATATCGCCGGGCGGAAAATAGGTGATGTCCTGAGCGGATGCGGAATTGCAGAAACCCGCAAGGAGGAGTGTCAATCGCTTCATGGGAGATCTCAAAGCCATCGCAAGATCAAAAATCGGGCGCGCCGCCGACGACCCGTAGCTTTCCAGCGATGCGTCGCGAAGCTTCGGTGTTGCGGCACAAGGCATACGCCGTGGGGTCGACACAGGAGACCTGCAGCCCATAGACTAGATTGCCGAGAACGATGCTGGCGCCCGCCGTGCCGGGTGGAATCTCGGCGGGATCAACGGTCAGGATGTCCGACCGGCCCTCTGCGTCGATGGGCACGCCGGCATTCTCATCGTAGACTGTCACCTCAATCGTGCCGCTGTCCTCTAGGCTGCGGCCGGAAAATTGCGGCGGCGGTGCTGTTCGATCACCCTCGATGATCATCTGGACGCAGCCGAAGTCCAGATTGCGAACGTACCACGCGCCGGTCTCGTCTCCGACGTTCTTGATCTCGGGTGTCGGACTGGCGCAAGCAGGCCAGTCAGGGATGTCCTCTACAAAGGCGGCGGGATCAAAGTCCGTTCCTAAGGCCGAGCGATCAGCGCTTTCGCCCTCGATCTCGGGGAAACCGAGGATCGGCAGACTAGCGGATATGCCGACGATCGCCCGCCCGAGCCCGTCATCGCCGAGCACGCGGCCACCGGCGCGGTCAAGATAGTCGCTAAATGCCGGATCGCCCCATCCCGGATCGAGAAAACCGACTTGGCCGAGGGCGCGGTCGGATGTAATCAAAAGAAAACACACGATTAGGGCGCGAAAATAAGCGCACATAGCTTACCTCCCAAGAGGCGCGCATGAAAGAGACACTGCTTAAGCAAGTGTTGCATCGGTAAGCGATTCAGACAAGGTGCATTCTGGCACCTGCGCGGCGGGAAAGCCGCGGCCGCCACCCGCACGGCCGAATCATACCGGGCGCCCGGGCGGGCCTTCTCCCACAGGACTGCATGGACCGGCCGCGTTTCCCGCTGCCCGTCGCCCGCTTTGAACGGCGCAAGACTAGCAGGAACAAAAGGATCCCGAGCGCGGCGGCGCCGTAGCCGAGCGCCGTGCGCGCCCACGCCGAACCTGCTAGCGTAGCGATGATCCCGCCGAGCGCCACGACGATGAAAACCCAGCGAAAGGTGTAGAGATACGGCACCAGCGGTCAGATGGCGGACTGGGTTTCGGCCGGGACGCTCTGCTCTACCTCGACACCTGCAGCACCCAGCGTCGCCACACCGGCCGATCCGCCGCCCTTCATTGTGCGGCTTTACGCCAGCACTTCGTGCGTAGGCGGCGTTTCCGCCGCAAAGGCAGTCGCCCGGACCGGGAACCGTTGGCCCCACTGCCGCGCCGGACCGAGATCGATATGGGTAGCCTCTCAGCGACATCTTCGATCAGCTGTAAGTCCTGCGTAACCAGCTCGTGCATGGCGGCGCCACCTGGAATAGCGGCATCAACCGAGCGCAGGTCCGCGACGGCGCCGCGATCCTTGGCTTCCTGATGCCCGCCTTCATCGATCTCATGATGGACAATCCCGGCAAGGACTGGGGCAAGCCGTTCTATCCGGTGGTCCCGTAAGGAGCGCGGGCCTCAGGTAGTTGGCCAGTTGCCGCCGCGCCCGACCATCCGCTGGTCGATTTCCGGCTCGTCCCATTTTCCTGCAACGGCCATCCACTTTTCGATCTCGGCCTGCAGCTTCGGGTCGTCCGCACAGAGGTGAAAGGTATAGAGGCGGTTGACGATATCCCGCATCAGGTCGCGCATCTCGTCGTCGGTGATGTGCGAGACATCGGTCCACGGGATGCGCCTGCCATCGGCATCGACCACGGTGACGTCGCTCCAGTCACCGGTATGGGTTACAGGCGTGAGGCCTGCGTGGATGTTTTCGATATGAGTGTTGCGCACGCAAAGCATCGCCATGATTTTGGCGAGCCTGGCCGCGATCCGTTTTTCGGCGTCCTTGTTCATGGGACGAGATTATCCTGCGCCATCTCGTCTGGCCACGACCTTCCGTCACTCACCCGACCTTGCAGCCCCAGAAGGACGTGTGATCGGCGGCGAAATAGCCGTCCGCCGCGCGAAATGTGCCCTGCAACTCGACCGTGTCGCCCTGTTCGAGCAGGACCATGGTCTGCAGCCAGAGCGCGGTGGCCTCGGAGGAATGCGCCCCGGAAACCTCACCTCGCGACCCCCGGATTTCGGTCGAGCCGTTCAGCACCAGCCGGCCGCGCATGCGGGCATTGGTACTGGAATTGACCTTGAAGAGCAGCGCGGCACCAAAGAGGTAGGTACCGGCGACCGGCGCGACGAACCGGTTGTTGCCGGCATCGAAAGCGCCCTGGTCGTTATAGTCGGTGTTGTTGATGCGGATCTTCGTCCAGGTGTCGACGGCGGCGTAGTTGTCGTAGTTGGTGTAGGCCTTGAAGCGCGGCAGCCGGGGCTGGTCGACGATGCCGGTCGCGTTGTCGACGCTCAGCCCGTCGAAGAAGGTGCTGCCGTCAGCAGAGACCGCGAGGCGGAAGCGATCGGAGCCGAACAGCCCCACCAGCGCCTTGGTCACGAAGCCGGTCTGCAGCGTGAGGCCGAGATCGTCGCCCGCGGCCTCCTTGTTCATGGTGTAGAACAGATCGCCGGTGCCCCCCTCTGCCACGGTCTTCGCGGTCCAGAGCGCGGCGTTCAGCTTGGCCAAGAACGGGTTCGAGGCGTCGGCTGTGGTGCCGAGCCCGAGCAGCGCCATGTTTTGCAGCGCCGTGGGTGTCGTTCCGACCCAACTCGCACCGTCGTAGACGAGCAGCAGGCCTTCGGCCGCGACCCACGCCCGCCAGCCGGTCCGTGGTGGCAGCCGGAGCCAGGCGCCATCGGTCCAGAGCGCCACGTTCAGATCCCAGCCAGCCCAGTCGCCCGTCGCGCCCGAGCCGACGATGTAGCGGTCACCATCGGTCGGAGAACCGGGCGGCGCGGTCAGGTTTCGGTCGAGGACCGAGAGCTGGACGAGCCCGTCGAGCACGCGCAGCGCCTCGTTGTGGGTGACGTGCTTCTGGGCCTGCGCCGCGAGGATGTAGGGCAGCAGGAGATGGGTCGTGGCGTCGGACATGGGATGGCTTTCAGAACGTGAGGGTGATGGTCTTGGGCGCGCCCCGCCCGACGAGGGCGGAGAGCTGGAAGATGCGGACGGTGAGGCTGTCGCCGGGACCGAGCGGCGCGCCCCAATCGGCACTTTGCTGGGCGGCGGTGTAGACCGCGCTGGTGGTTGCGCTGACGAGCACCCGCTGCACCGTTGCGCCGTCGACGATTTCGACCTCGTAGGCTTCGAGCTCCTCGGCCATCGGCACCTCAAGCCCGCCCCAGCTGTCGGCCGCCAGCGCGCGGGACCGGCGCGTCCAGCGGATGGTCAGATCGCCGGGCGCGCGTGGCGTGCGCCAAGGCTGCTCGACATGGGCGACGGAGAACGGCCGCAGCCCGACGCCAGCAGGCATGAAGGCCTGCGCGACATAGGTCTCATCGCTGGCCGGGCGGCTTGCAGGGCCGATGCGCCAGTTCCACGGAAGGCCAAGGTCAGCCTCGGCGATGGGCAGAGAGGACAGTGTCGCGTCCAGCACCACGACCCGCGCCCCCGCCGGGGCAGGATCGCCCATGGCGCCCTCGGTCCCGCGCTGGCCGCGCAGGAGCCGGGTCAGGCGATACCGGCCGGGCGCCAGCAATTCGGCCGCACCCGCCTGCACGATCTCCCAGACGCCGAGCGCGCTCTCGATGGCCAGCGCGTTGGCCCCGCCGAACAGGGTCAGGTCCGTGACGCTTTCCAGCGTCCCGGTCAGTAGATCGACCACCAGCGTATTACCGAGGTCGAAGCGCGACGTCGGCCCCGCGTAAAAGTCCGAGACGAGAGCCCCGATCCGGGCGCGACTGCCGAACGTGGTCAGCAGCTCGAAGCCATCGATCGAGGGGCTGCGGAAAACCGCCATCTCGCCCGGCCAAGGCACGGCGTGTGCCGCCACGAATGGCCGATGCGCGGGCTGGTCCTCGGTCAGTTGCGGCAGGTCCATGAGCACCGCATCCGGCGCGCCGAACACGACCGCGCGCGTCAGCGACGCGGCGCGGGGATCGCCGGGCGGCAGATCGTAGGTCGCCCGGTCCTGTCGGACCGCCTCGATGCCGCGCGCCTCGGCGTCGGCGATGGAGACCAGCCGTAGATCGACCAGCCGCCCGTCATGCGCGAGCCGGATTGGGTCGGCCGGATCCAGCGCGAGGCGCGAGGGCGGCAGACGGAACGCCGCCGTCTCGCGCCCCACCCACGCCTCCATCAGCGCGCGACGGCAGCGCCGCTCGGCCTCCTCGGGTGGCACCGCCATCGGGAAGCTCTCGGACGCGATCCGCGTCGTGTCCACGGTGATGCGCCGCGCCTCGACGAGGGCCGCGTCGTAATCCTCGTCGGCCCGCGCAACCTGCCATTTCAGCGCCTGCGGCAGTTCCGTCTCCTGGCCGCGCGTCAGCTCCAGCAGGTCGCCCTCGCGGGGTGCCACCAGATCATCGGGCGCGAGGGTGGCGACGGAGGCCCGGCCGCGCATGATGAAGCGGATCACCCCCTCGGTCTCGACGGCATCGAAGCCGAAGTGGCGCGACAGCGTGGTGATCGAGGCGCGCGGGCTTTCGAGCGCCGTGATGGCGTAGCCCTCGACCGCGTCCCAGAGACCCGAGACGTCGATGCGGTCCTCAGGCATCCCGGCGCGCTGGCAGAGTTGGCGGACAAGGGCGGCCAGAGACACCGCGCCGAGACGGCCGGTCAGCCAGTGCCCGAGCCGCCAGTTCGCGCCGTCCGTCCAGACGTCGGTCAGCGCCGGAAAGAACGGGTACGGCCGCGCGTCCCAAGTCCACGCGGCGCCTTCGGGGACGTGCACCATCCGGCCGCCGTAGACCGAGGACACCGGGTTGTTCGCGGCCTCGCCCCACCAGAGATAGGTCGCCTCGAGATAGGCGCGTTGGATGGCGTCATCGCGCCAGCCCCGCGAGAAATGCGGCGTGAAGCTCTCGGACGACTTCGGGTCGAAGAAGACGTTGGGCTGGTTGGTGCCCCGGTCGATGGCCGGACAGCCAAGCTCGGTGAACCAGATCGGCTTCGACTGCGGCACCCACGCCGTCGGCGTCCCGATCTCCAGCCCGCCCGGGCGGTTGTAGTGCGCGTTCGACCACCAGGCGCGCAGATCCTTGTAGCGGAACACCCACGGCTTGCTGGCGGCGCCGTCGGTGATCGGCGTGCGGACCTGCGCGGAGCGGTCGGCGGCGCTGGCATAGAACCAGTCGAAGCCTTCGCCGCCCGCGATGTTCTCCTGCAGGTAGACCCGGTCGTAGATCGCGGGCCAGCCCTCGGCCGCGTCGAGATGCTCGAACCCGTCGCGCCAGTCGGAGAGCGGCATGTAGTTGTCGATCCCGACGAAATCGGTCTCCGGGTCCGCCCAGAGCGGATCGAGATGGAAGAACACGTCGCCGCTGCTGTTGCCCGGCTGGTGGCCGAAATACTCGCTCCAGTCGGCGGCGTAGCCGATCTTCGTGCCGGACCCGAGGATCGAGCGCACATCCGCGAGCAGATCCCGATAGGCCTGCACCGCCGGATAGGTGCTGGCGCCCGAGCGGATCGTCGTCAGCCCCGGCATCTCGGTGCCGATCAGGAAGGCATCGACCCCGCCCGCCGCCGCGCAGAGATGGGCGTAGTGCAGCACCATGCGGCGCAGGCCCCAGTCGCCGGGCGTGCCTGCCCACGAGACAGACTGCCCCGAGACGCTGAAGCTGGCGGGCGTGGCCGCGCCGAACAGCGCCGCGACCTGGCTTGCGGCCGTGGCGGTCTTGTCCACCGATCCCGCGTAGCCTGCGGCGGGAGAACAGGTGATCCGGCCGCGCCACGGGAACGCGGGCTGACCGGTCTCTGCGGCGTTATCGGAATATGGGTTCGGCAGCGTGTTGCCGGGCGGCACGTCCATCAGGATGAAGGGATAGAAGGTGACGCGCAGCCCGCGCGCCTTCATCTCCTGGATGGCCTGAACCACCGCGAAGTCGGACGGCGTACCGCCATAGACGGGGCGGTCCTCGTCGTCGCGGCTGACGAGGAAGGCACCGGCCCGGCTCACACCATTCACCGACCAGCTGGCGGGCGTGGTCGACTTGGCCGACACCTCGACGCCTGGTCGGATCTTGCAGGAGCCCGCGCGCAGGTCGTCGCCGAACCACGCCACCACGAGGCTGACGCTCTCGACCGCCGGCGCCATCGCCTGCAGCCGGTCGAGCGCCTCCACCATGTCGGTGGCGTCGGCCAGTGCGTTCAGGTTCTCCGGCACCGTCGCGCCGCCATCGGTCTTCCGGATCGCCTGCGTCGCGTAGGTGAACTCGCCCGAGGCGGGGATCATGGTGACGGCGCGGGTCAGCCCCTCGGCGGTGTCGGGATCGGCCAGCGGCCGGAACACCTCGAAGGAGAGCTGCGGCAGGCGGTTGCCAAAGGTCGAGAGCGCCAGCTCCTCGAAGACCACATAGGCGGTGTCGCGGTAGGCAGGCGTGCGGGCCGAGCCCATCCTGGCCGCAATGAACGGGTCCGCCGTCTGCGCCTCGTCGCCGGGATACCAGCGCCAGGTGACGCCGGAGAGGTCCATCGGCTTGCCGTCGGCCCAGATGCGCCCGATGCCGGTGATCGGACCTTCGCAGAGCGCCACCGCAAAGGAGGCGTAGTAGAGATACTCGGTGGTCTTGACCTTGCCGCCCCCGCCGCCCTTGCCGGCGCCTTGGGTGGTGGTCTTCGTCTCCTCGCGGAAATCGGTCGCCCAGATGATGTTGCCGCCCATCCGCATCCGGCCGTAGAGCCGAGGGATCACCGCGCCCTCGGTGGCCGAGGTGATGCGCAGCGTGTCGAGCCGCGCGCCCTCGATGCGCTGGGTGGGCGCCAGCGACGAGATGATCCAGCTGTCGACGACCGAGCCGATGGTCGAGCCGATGAAGCCGCCGATGGTCGCGGCGCTGACGCCGAGGATCGCGCCGCCGATGGAACCGCCAATGGCGGCGCCGGCCGCGCCGAGAACGAGGGTGGCCATGGGTGGGTCTCAGGTTTGCGGAAACAGGAAGGCGAAGGCGATGCGCCGCCGCCAGGGTTGCGTGAGCGCCTCCTCGATCACGCCGAGCCGCTCATAGGCGTGGAGGAAGCTGTCGGGACCGGTCAGGATCCCGACATGCTTGGCGATGGCTCGGGGCTTCATGCGGAAGAGCACCAGCGCGCCGGGACCAGCCTCGGCGGGCGACACCTCGATCATCATCCGCCGCGCGCCTTCGGCGAGCACCTCGCGCGGGCCGGTCTCGCCCCAGTCGCAGCTGTAGGCCGGGATCGGGAACGGCTCGGGGCCGATGATCTCGCGCCAGACGCCCCGGGCGAGCCCGAGGCAGTCACAGCCCACGCCCCGAAGGCTGGCCTGATCATGATACGGTGTGCCGAGCCAGGAGCGCGCAATGGCGATGACGCGGGTGGGATCGGCTGATGCCGGAGGTTGCGTCACAGCACGCCTCCCTCGTGGCCGCCGTCCTTCGTGGCGTAGCGGAGAACGGCGTCCTGGCCAGGGATGTGCGGGAAGCCGCGGAAGTTCGCGATGTTCGCGAACTTCGCGCCGCAGGTCTCCATCCGTTTGTCGCAGCCCGCACGGATGGTGAAGGCATCGCTTTCGGCGGTGGACCGCACCGGCGCCTCGAGGAGCGTCAGCACGGCGATGTGTTGATTTCCACCCAGAACTGAGCCGGATAGGCTCGTAATTTCCACTGAGAATTGAGCCATGTGAACCTTTCCCCAAAGCGATGAGCGGCGGGGGTAACGGGAGTGATCCACATGGGACTTTTGAACATCATTCGACGCATGCACTTGCGGCAGAAGCTGTCGGTCCGCGAGATCGCGCGGCGCACCGGTTTGTCGCGCAACACGATTACGAAGCACCTGGCGGCAGACACGATCGAGCCGAAGTTCGCCACGCCGGATCGCCCGAGCAAGCTTGATCCTTTCGCCGAGAAGCTGGCCGGCTGGCTGAAGACGGAGGCCGGCAAGTCGCGCAAGCAGCGGCGGACGCTGAAGCAGATGCATGCCGATCTGGTCAAGCTGGGCTTCACCGGCTCCTACGGCCGGGTTGCGGCCTTTGCGCGGCAATGGCGCACAGATCGCCAGCGGGAACAGCAGACCACGGGCCGCGGCACCTTCGTTCCGCTGTCTTTCCGACCGGGAGAGGCCTTCCAGTTCGACTGGAGCGAAGACTACGGCCATCTGACGGACGAGCGCACCAAGCTTCAGATGGCGCATATCAAGCTGTCGCACAGCCGGGCCTTCCTGTTGCGCGCCTATCCGCTGCAGACCCACGAGATGCTGTTCGATGCCCATTGGCACGCGTTCCGTGTGTTCGGCGGCGTGCCTGAACGCGGCATCTACGACAACATGAAGACGGCAGTGGATCGTGTGGGCCGTGGCAAGGAGCGGCAGGTCAACCTCCGCTTCCTCGCCATGGCCAACCACTATGTCTTCGAGCCGGAGTTCTGCAATCCGGCAGCGGGTTGGGAGAAGGGACAGGTCGAGAAGAACGTTCAGGACTCCCGCCATCAGGTCTTACAAGGGATGCCGGGCTTTCCCGACCTTGCCATGATGAACACCTGGCTGGAACAGCGCTGCCTGGAGGTGTGGCAAGAGACCCCGCACGGCACGCTGCCCGGCACCATCGCCGATGTCTGGGCTGAGGAGCGGGCCGCATTGATGCCGTTGCCGCCGGCCTTTGACGGCTTCATCGAACTCAGCAAGCGCGTCTCGCCCACCTGCCTGATCAGCTTCGAGCGCAATCGCTACAGCGTTCCGGCATCCTTTGCGAACCGACCCGTCAGCCTGCGGATCTATCCGGACCGGCTGGTCGTGGCGGCCGAGGGCAACATCCTGTGCGAACATTGCCGCATCATCCAGCGCAGCCACAAGCTGCCACCGCGGACGATCTATGACTGGCGGCATTACCTGGCTGTTCTTCAGCGCAAGCCCGGGGCGTTGCGCAATGGCGCGCCCTTTGCCGAGTTCCCGCCTGCCTTCCGGCAGTTGCAGGAGCAGATGCTGCGCAAACCCGGCGGTGATCGGGAGATGGTCGACATCCTTGCCCTGGTTCTTCAGCACGACGAACAGGCCGTGCTGACGGCGGTGGAGTTGGCCCTGGCCGAGGGCGTGGCGACCAAGACCCATGTGCTGAACCTGTTACACCGGCTGGTCGATGGCAAGGTCATTGGCGGGCCGCCCCTCGATACCCCGCAGGCCCTGGCCCTGCGCCGTGAGCCAAAGGCCAATGTGGAGCGCTATGACGGCCTGCGCACCCAAGCTGCAGGAGGCCGTCATGCGTCATGATCCTGCCAGCGGCGCCATCGTCATCATGCTTCGCAGCCTGAAGATGCATGGCATGGCGCAGGCCGTGACGGACCTGATCGAGCAAGGGGCGCCGGCCTTTGACGCAGCCGTGCCGATCCTGTCTCAACTGCTGAAAGCCGAACTGGCCGAGCGCGAGGTCCGCTCCATCGCCTATCACATGAAGGCCGCACGCTTCCCCGCCTACAAGGACCTCTCGGGCTTCGACTTCTCAGCCAGCGAGATCAACGAAGCCACAGTCCGGCAACTCCACCGCTGCGAGTTCATGGACGGGGCCCAGAACATCGTCCTGATCGGCGGCCCGGGCACGGGGAAGACCCACATCGCAACCGCCCTCGGCGTCCAGGCCATCGAGCATCACCGCCGCAAGGTCCGCTTCTTCTCCACCATCGAACTGGTCAATGCCCTGGAACAGGAAAAGGCCAAGGGAAAGGCCGGGCAGATTGCCGAAAGCCTGACCCGCCTCGATCTCGTGATCCTCGATGAACTGGGATACCTGCCCTTCAGCGCCTCGGGCGGGGCGCTGCTCTTCCATCTGCTGAGCAAGCTCTATGAGCGGACCAGCGTCATCATCACCACCAACCTCAGCTTCAGCG
>NZ_JBQEOI010000001.1:385351-386494 GCF_052045125.1 Paracoccus sp. 22332 | reverse complement strand
GACCTTCAGGTTATGAGCCTGACGAGCTACCGGGCTGCTCTACCCCGCGCCATGGTTGTCTTGATCGGAGGCTTTATCGTTTCAGAGGGATGTTTTGCGTCTTTCCAGGTCTGGCGGTGACCTACTCTCCCACGTCTTGAGACGCAGTACCATCGGCGCAGCGGCACTTAACGGCCGAGTTCGGGATGGGATCGGGTGTTTTGCTCGCGCTAGGGCCACCAGACCAGGAAAGACGCAATCAGCGTCATCTGCGATGCAGATGATGTTGTCCAAGGATGCTTTCGAGAAGAAGTCCTGCTTCTTCTGGATCAAATCAAGCCTATCGAGCCATTAGTACCGGTCAGCTGAATGCATTGCTGCACTTACACCTCCGGCCTATCGACGTGGTGGTCTTCCACGGCTCTCAAGGGAGACCTTGTTTTGAGGGGGGCTTCACGCTTAGATGCCTTCAGCGTTTATCCTGTCCGTTCATAGCTACCCTGCACTGCCGTTGGCACGACAACAGGTCCACCAGTGGAACGTTCACCCCGGTCCTCTCGTACTAGGGGCAACTCCTCTCAAGTCTCCAACACCCACGGCAGATAGGGACCGAACTGTCTCACGACGTTCTAAACCCAGCTCACGTACCTCTTTAAATGGCGAACAGCCATACCCTTGGGACCTGCTCCAGCCCCAGGATGAGATGAGCCGACATCGAGGTGCCAAACGATGCCGTCGATATGGACTCTTGGGCATCATCAGCCTGTTATCCCCAGCGTACCTTTTATCCGTTGAGCGATGGCCCTTCCACTCGGGACCACCGGATCACTATGGCCGTCTTTCGACTCTGCTCGACTTGTCAGTCTTGCAGTCAGGCTGGCTTCTGCCATTGCACTCAACGAGCGATTTCCGACCGCTCTGAGCCAACCTTCGCGCGCCTCCGTTACTGTTTGGGAGGCGACCGCCCCAGTCAAACTACCCACCACGCAGGGTCCCGGACCCGGATAACGGGCCGCGGTTAGACATCAAGAGTGCGAAGGGCGGTATCTCAAGGATGGCTCCACGGGAACTGGCGTCCCCGCTTCAAAGCCTACCGCCTATCCTGCACATCGCAATCCTGATGCCAGTGCGAAGTTGTAGTAAAGGTGCATGGGGTCTTTCCGT
>NZ_JBQEOI010000001.1:365351-380351 GCF_052045125.1 Paracoccus sp. 22332 | reverse complement strand
CACAGCAGGCCAAGCGCCCGGCGGAACCGCACCAGGCTAAGTCCCGTGATGCGCAGCAGCGGCGTCACCGCCAGGCTGGCGATCAGAAAGTACAGCGCGGTCCGCCCCAGCCGGTGTTCGATGTCGCGGATCGGATCGACGCCCAAGCCCCCCGCGACCGCATCCCAGACCAGCAGCGCCAGAGGAATCAGCCCGCCCAGCCAGACCGCCCCGACGGGAATCTGCCGCAGCCGCCCGTTCAATGCGGCGCGCATCAATAGTCCTTCGCCAGATCCATCCCGGCGTAAAGCGAGGCTACCTGATCGCCATAGCCGTTGAAGGGCTGCGTCTCTTCGCGCCCCGCGAACAGGCCCGCGCCGATGCGACGTTCGGTGGCCTGGGACCAGCGGGGGTGATCCACGGCGGGGTTCACATTGGCATAGAAACCGTATTCCGACGGCTGCATGGCCTGCCAGGTGGACACCGGCTGGCGGTCGGTCAGGGTGATCCTGACGATCGACTTGATCGACTTGAAGCCGTATTTCCACGGCACCACCAGCCG
This sequence comes from Paracoccus sp. 22332, assembly GCF_052045125.1. NCBI lineage: Bacteria > Pseudomonadati > Pseudomonadota > Alphaproteobacteria > Rhodobacterales > Paracoccaceae > Paracoccus > Paracoccus sp. 22332. The sequence continues at coordinate 379,810 of NZ_JBQEOI010000001.1, read as the reverse complement.
GATCGGCGCGCCGTTCTGGTTGGGCAGCACCTCGCCGTAAAGCCCGGTCGCCAGGATCGTCAGCGGGTGCATCGCCTCGTCCAGGCGCAGGCCCTCCTTGTAGGGCCAGTCGAGGATCGGGCGATTCTGGCCGGGCATCTGTTCAGGGCGATAAAGCGTCTCGAAGGCCACGAACTTCGCCCCTGGCTGAATGCCCGCCTTGTCCAGCACGGATGCCAGCGGCACGCCGATCCAGGGAATCACCATCGACCAGGCCTCGACGCAACGCAGGCGATAGATGCGTTCCTCAAGCGCGTCGACGGGGGCAAGATCGTCCACGCCGTATCGGCCCGGCCGGTCCACCATGCCGTCGATTGCGACCGCCCAGGGATCCGTGACCATGGCGCCCGCGCGCCGCGCCGGGTCGGTCTTGTCCATGCCGAATTCGTAGAAGTTGTTATAGTTGGTGATCTCTTCCAATGTATTCGGCTTTTGGCTGGTCGAATACGGCGAGGGTTTGGCGGTCAGCGCCCAGGCGGGCGCGGCCATCGCGGCGATCCCGGCGCCGATGAGGGCGCGGCGGCTGAGGTAATCGGCTTTCGGGGTGACATCGGACCAGCGAAGTTTCATGGCTTCCTCCCACGGGGCGCTTGGGACAGATAGTCACGCAAAGCCGCCCGCGCAGGGCATCACGTTCACTTTACCCTGACGGGCGCGTCACGCCGCCGCGATTTCGCGCAGGAAGGCCGCGCCGAAGCGGTCCAGCCGCGCGGCGTCCAGATGGCGGGCCAGCCCCGCTTCATCGGCGGGCTTCGCCTCGGCGATGCGGCGGATCTGCGCGGTGGAGCAGGACAGCGGCTTTTCCGTGCCGTCCGGCCCGCGCAAGAGGTCGGCCTGCACCGCCACCAGCCGGTCGAACAAGGCGCCTTCGGGGCGGCCCGCCAGCTTGCGGCGGGCTGGGTGCATGTCGGGCACCTCTCCGGCGATCACCGCCAGGAAGTCGCGACCATAGCTCTCCAGCTTCTTGGCCCCCCCCCCGCCGACCTGCGCCATCTGGTCCAGGGTGTGCGGGCGCTTCTCGGCCATCTCGATCAGGGTGCGGTCGGGAAAGATGACATAGGCGGGGACGCGCGCGGCCTCGGCCAATGCCCGGCGCTTGGCTTTCAGCGCGGACAGCAGCGGCTCGTCCTCTTCGGCCACCTGGGTGCGCAGGACGGTGGCGGGCTTGGGCGCGGTCGTGTCCTGGCGCAGGGTCACGCTTTCCTCGCCGCGCAGGACAGGATGGGCGGCCTCGGTCAGGTGCAGGGCGCCGTGGCGTTCGGGATCGGGGCGGCAGAGGTCGCGGCCCATCATCTGCCGGAAGATCGCCTGCCATTGCGCGCGGCTGTGTTCCCGTCCCACGCCGAAGGTCGGCAGCCGGTCATGGCCGCGCTCGCGCACCTTTTCGGTGGTGTTGCCGGTCAGGATGTCGATCAGATGCGTGGCGCCGAACCACTCGCCGGTCCGCACCATCGCCGACAGCGCCTTGCGCACCGCCTGGGTCGCGTCGAACAGCCGGGGCGGCGCGGCGCACAGATCGCAATTGCCGCAGTCCTGGGCCAGATCCTCGCCGAAATAGGCGAGCAGCTTGCGGCGGCGGCAGCCGGTCGCCTCGGCCAGGCCCAGAAGCGCGTTGAGGCGCGCGTGATCCGCGGCCTTGCGGGCGGGGTCGGCCAGCCCCTCATCGATCTGGGTGCGGCGCAGGCGGATGTCGTCGGGACCGTAGAGCGTCAGCGTATCGGCCGGATCGCCGTCGCGGCCTGCCCGGCCGATCTCCTGGTAATAGCCCTCGATGGATTTCGGCAGGTCGGCGTGCAGCACCCAGCGGATGTCGGGCTTGTCGATGCCCATGCCGAAGGCGATGGTGGCGACCACGATCAGCCCGTCCTCGCGCTGGAACCGCGCCTCGACCTGCCGCCGCGTCTCGGCCTCAAGCCCGGCGTGATAGGCGACAGCCGCATGACCCGCCTGGATCAGGGCATCGGCCAGCGTCTCGGTCCGCGCGCGACTGGCGCAATAGACGATGCCCGACTGCCCACGCCGCGCGGCGACATAGGACAGCACCTGCTTGCGCGGGCTGTCCTTGGGCTGGAAGGCCAGCCGCAGGTTGGGCCGGTCGAAGCCGCGCAGGAAGGTCACGGGGTCGCGCCCGTCGAACAGCCGCGCGACGATCTCGGCCCGCGTTTCCACGTCGGCCGTCGCGGTGAAGGCCGCCAGCGGCACGTCCAGCGACCGCTTCAGGTCGCCGATGCGCAGGTAGTCGGGGCGGAAATCGTGGCCCCACTGGCTGACGCAATGCGCCTCGTCCACGGCGATCGCGGTGACGCCCGCGCGCCGCAGCAAGGGCAGCGTCCCGCCCGAGGCCAGCCGTTCCGGCGCCATATAGAGCAGCTTCAGATCGCCCCGCGACAGGGCCTGGAACACGGCGTCGGTTTCCTCGTCCGTGTTGCCGCTGGTCAGCGCGCCCGCCGCGACTCCCGCCTCGCGCAGCGCCCGGACCTGGTCGCGCATCAGGGCGATCAGCGGCGAAATCACCACCGTCATCCCCTCGCGCATCAGCGCGGGCAGTTGGAAGCACAGCGACTTGCCGCCGCCGGTGGGCATGATCGCCAGCACGTCGCGGCCTGCCGCCACCGCCTGAACGATCTCCTCTTGCCCGGGGCGGAATCCGTCGAACCCCCAGACCTGTCGCAGCAAATCTGTGGGCATCACATCCCGTAGAAGAAGCCCGCATTGTTGGCGAGCGCGCGTTGCAGGATGATGATGATGATGAAGACCACCAGCGGCGCCAGATCCAGCCCCCCGGTGCTGGGCAGGATGTTGCGGATCGGACGATACAGCGGCTCTAGCAGGCGGTTCAGCCCGTCCCAGATCTGCGCAACCAGCGGCTGGCGCAGGTTGAGAACCTGGAAGTTGATCAGCCAGGACATGATGATGTGGACGATCATCACGAACCACACCACTTGCAGGATCAGTTGCAAGGCCTCGTAAAGCGTTCCCATCATGTCCCCTTTTCCGCGTTCGGGCCTGTTATGGGGATGCGCGTCCGCCTTCGCAAGCAAGTTGCCGCAGCGTCCCGGTTGACGATCGCGTGGGGCGCGGCCACCCCCTGGGCCAGTCAATCGAAGGATCCCCGATGTATCCCCTGTTCCGCTTCGCCAAGGAGATGGTCAAGTTCCGCAACGCCCCGCCATTGGCGATCACCGATGCGCATGTCTCGACCCATATCTGCTGGCCCTGGGATCTGGATCCCTGGATCGAGCTGAACAACGGCCGCACCCTGACGCTGTACGACCTGGGCCGCATCCCGATGGCGCAACGCAGCGGGCTGATCCCGATCCTGCGCGACCGCAAATGGGGCATCACCGTGGCGGGCAGTTCCGTGCGCTATCGCCGCCGCATCCGCGCCTTCGACCGCTTCACGATGATTTCGCGCGTGGCGGGCTGGGACCACCGCTTCATCTATATGGACCAGTCGATGTGGAGGGGGACCGATTGCTGCAATCAGGTGCTGATCCGGTCGGCCGTCACCGGGGCGGGCGGCATCGTCCCGCCGCCCGAGGTGATGGCGGCGCTTGGCGCGCGGCCCGACAGCCCGCCCCTGCCGGACTGGATCGCCGCCTGGGTCGAGGCCGACGCGCTGCGTCCCTGGCCGCCGCAGGTTCCCCCTGACGCAAAAGCGCACTTGCCAGGCTGACGACGCTTGGGCCTTATGGCCGCGAACGGGCTTGGGGGTCGGATGGACCGCAAACGGATCTGGGGCTGGTGGTTCTTCGACTGGGCCAGCCAGCCCTTTCATACGCTTCTGCTGACCTTCGTCTTCTCGGTCTATTTCGCCGAGGTCGCGCAGCGCCATTTCCTGAACGTCAGCGGCGACCTGCGGCTGGCGGGCGCACAGGCGCAGGCGCTGTGGGGATACGGGCTGTCGGTGACGGGCGTCATCATCGCCCTCTGCGCGCCGGTCCTGGGGGCCGTCGCCGACACGTCCGGGCGGCGGACGCCCTGGATCTGGTTCTTCTCGATCCTCTATGTCGCGGGATCGGCGGGGCTTTGGTGGCTGATGCCGACCCAGCCCGCCCTGGTGCAGGCGGTGGTGCTGTTCGGCATCGGCCTGATCGGGGTCGAGTTCGCGACGATCTTCACCAACGCCCTGTTGCCGGGCCTTGCCCCGCGCGACGAGATCGGGCGCCTGTCCGGGTCGGGCTATGCCTTCGGCTATCTGGGCGGCGTGGTGTCGCTGGCGGTGATGCTGGCGCTGTTCCAGGAAACCCCCTCGGGCAAGACGCTGATCGGTATCGACCCGCTGTTCGGCCTGGACCCGGCGGCGCGCGAGGGCACCCGCTTCGTCGGCCCCTTCGTGGCGGTCTGGTACATCGTTTTCATGATCCCCTTCTTCCTGTGGGTCCGCGAACCGCGCGGCCCGCGCCAACCCATCCGCATCGGCGCGGCGATGCGCGACCTCTGGACCCTGATCCGCAGCCTGCGCCACCGCCGCAGCCTGGCCGCCTGGCTGGCATCGTCCATGCTGTCGCGCGACGCGCTGAACGCGCTGTATGGATTCGGCGGCGTCTACGCCGGGACGGTGCTGGGCTGGCCGGTCTTTCTGGCAGGCGTCTTCGGGGTGGTCAGCGCCATCGCGGCGGCCATCGTCAGCTGGCTGGGCGGACGCGCCGACCGGGCCTGGGGGCCGAAGCCGGTCATCGTTGCCACCACGCTGATCCTGACCGGCGTCTGCCTGGTCGTGGTCGGCATGGACCGCCAGACGCTGTTCGGGCTGGCCACGCCCTCGACCCCGGTCTTCGGTCGGTTCTACGTTCCGGATCTGGTGTTCTTCGCCTGCGGCGCGCTGATCGGCGGGGCGGGCGGGGCGCTGCAAGCGGCCAGCCGCACCCTGATGGTGCGCCACACGACCCCGGCCCGCGCGACCGAAGGATTCGGCCTTTACGCGCTGTCGGGCAAGGCCACCGCCTTCCTGGCGCCCCTGCTGATCGCCGTCGTCACCGATGCCACCGGCAATCAGCGCATCGGCATATCCCCGCTGATCCTGCTGTTTATCCTGTCGCTCGTTCTGCTAGTCTGGGTCAAACCCGAAGGAGAGGGAGAGCAGTGATCCGCAAAATCCTGACCGCCGCCGCCGTCGTGGCGGGCCTGGCGATGCCCGCAGCCGCCGATCCGCTGGCCAAGGACGTGTTCGGCAGCTTCCGCAGCGCCGCGCAGGGTCCGGCGGTCTCCATCGGCTTTTATTCCAAGGGCTGTGGCCAGGGCTTCGTGCAACTGCCCGAAAGCGGGCCAAGCTGGCAGGCCATGCGCCTGTCGCGCAACCGCAACTGGGGCCATCCCGAACTGGTCAGCTTCCTGATCGGCCTGTCGCAGGCCGCCCAGCAGGCGGGCTGGCGCGGCCTTTATATCGGCGACATGAGCCAGCCGCGCGGCGGGCCGATGACCTCGGGGCATGCCAGCCACCAGTTGGGACTGGACGCCGACATCTGGATGCTGCCGCCGTCCTCGCTGAACCTGTCGCCGCAGCAGCGCGAAAGCATCTCGTCGCAGTCGATCACCGACCGGCGCGGGGTCGGTCTGACCAATGTCTGGAACGGCGGCCACATGTCCATCATGCGCGCCGCCGCCCGCGATCCGCGGGTCGAGCGGATCCTGGTCGATCCCGTCGCCAAGGTGGCCATGTGCCAGATGGAGCGCGGCGACCGCGCCTGGCTGCGCAAGGTCCGCCCGATCAACGCCCACAACTATCATTTCCACGTCCGGCTGGCCTGTCCGCGCGGGTCGATCTGCGACCGCCAGCCCGCGCCGCCGCCCGGCGACGGCTGCGCCGAGGCCGCCGAATGGATCAGGAACCGGATCGACCCCAGCCGGGTCGAACCGACGCCGCCCGATCCCGATTACCGCCATCCCCGGACCTTCCGGCTCAGCGAACTGCCCAAGGAATGCCGATCCGTCGCCGGCGCGCCCTAGGCGCAGTCGCAGCCCTGCTCCTGATCGCGGNCCGCGTCGCTGGAATATGTCGGCACCTTCGTCTGGCGCGACGGAGACGACAGCTTCGGCGGCTTCTCGGGGATCGAGATCAGCCCCGACGGCAGCGCCTTCCACGCCCTGACAGACCGGGCGCATCTGTACTGGGGCAGCATCGACCGCGATTCTCAGGGTCTGATCCGTGCCATGAACATCGCCGGGCGCGCGCATCTGAAGGACAGCAAGGGCGTCCCCCTACCCCCCGGCTATACCGGCGACAGCGAAGGCCTGGCCATCGGCGAGGACGGCGCGATCTGGGTCAGTTTCGAGGGCTTGGACCGCGTGGCCCGATATGACCATCCCGACGCGCGGGCCACCACCTTCGACCCGCCGCCCAAGATGCCGGGAATGCGGATCAATACCGGGCTGGAGGCACTGGCGATCCGAGACGGCACCATCTATGCCGTGCCCGAACGGTCGGGGGCCGAGGATCGGCCTTTTCCGATCCTGACCTTCCGCGACAATGCCTGGGGCCAGGCCGGGGAAATCCGGCGCGATCCCCGCTGGCTGGCGGTGGGCGCCGATTTCGGCCCCGACGGCTGGTTCTATCTGCTGGAGCGCGACTTCCAGGGCATCCTGGGCTTCGCCTCGCGCGTGCGCCGGATGCAGCTGACCGAGGACGGACCCATGAACGAGGAAATCCTGCTGACCACCCGCCCCCTGCAATACGACAATCTGGAAGGGCTGGCGGTCTGGCATGACGGCCAGGGGATCCGCCTGACGATGATTTCCGACGACAACTTCCTGTTCGTGCAGCGCACCGAACTGGTCGAATACCGGCTGCGCGACTGAAGCCGTCCTGCGTCGCGCGATGGCCCGGCCTGCCGCAGGGCGGCGGCAGGCGTTCGACGCCGAAGACAGTCCGTCGGACTTTCTTCCGGGCGCGTCTCACCCCCGAGGGGTATTTTGACAAAGGTGAAAGTGGCACGCCGCGATTGACAACGGTCTGCCGAACCGCCTAAGGCGCCCTGTCCCGCGCCGTGCGGGGCCGAGTTGTTCCGCGACCTTGTAAAACGGAAACCATCAATGACCCGCTATCTGCCCGGCATCCTTGCCATGGCCATCATCGTCGTGGCCTCGAACATCCTTGTGCAATTCACGGTGGGCCTGTGGCTGACCTGGGGCGCCTTCACCTATCCCTTCGCCTTCCTGGTGACCGAGGTGATGAACCGCGTCTATGGCCCCGCCGCCGCCCGGCGCGTGGTGCTGGCGGGCTTCATCGTGGGCGTCGCCTGTTCGGTGATCGCGGCCGGACTGGACAAGACCACCTTGCGAATCGCCGTGGGCTCGGGCATGGCCTTCCTGGTCGCGCAGCTGGTCGACATCCTGGTCTTCAACGCCCTGCGCAACCGCCGCTGGTGGGTGGCGCCCCTGACGTCGTCGTCGGTGGGATCGGTGCTGGACACGGCGATCTTCTTTGCCGTGGCCTTCAGCGCCGCTCTGCCCCACGACGCCAATACGGGCTGGGCGAACGAGGGGGTTCCGCTGCTTGGCCAAGGACCGATCACCGCCCTGTGGGTTTCGTTGGCAACTGCCGACTGGATGGTCAAGATGAGTCTGGCAATACTGACCCTTGTGCCTTTCCGGCTGATCGTGCGCAATTTGTTGCGGACCGAGCGCATAATCTGATTGACAGAACCCCGATCTGTGGCACCCTTTCCCTTGCAACGGCAACACATTGAAAGGAGGTGGTCCAGTGTCGAGAGTGATATTGGAGAGAGGTGTCGGAACAGTCAGGGGGGCCGTGGCCTGAGGGCAGCCCCAAGGGTCGTAAACCCTGGTTGGGACCGGATGCTTTCCCATCCCTAACCGGACCATCTCCGTGGATCTCGCGGGCCGCCCTCAACCAGGGCGGCCCGTTCCTTTTGCGCCTGCGCCTTGCCTTGGCCGCCCGGATGGGGGACTAGCTTGGCCCATTCCCTTCGCTTGCAAAGGCCGGTCATGTCCCACCAATCCGCCCGCCATGGTCCCGCCTTCAACATGCGGGGCGCCGCCTTCATGGTTTTGGCGATGGCAGGTTTCGCGGTCGAGGATGCGCTGCTGAAGATCGCCGCCGCCAGCCTGCCGCCCGGACAGGTGCTGATCACCTTCGGGATCCTCGGCACCGCGACCTTCGCCCTGCTGTGCGTCCTGGCGGGCGAGGCGCCGCTGACCCGCGCCATGCTGGGCCGCCCGATGATCCTGCGGTCCCTGTCCGAGGTGACGGGGCGGCTGTTCTATATGCTGGCCATCGCGCTGACGCCGCTGTCCACAGCCTCGGCCATCCTTCAGGCGACGCCGCTGGTGGTGATGGTGGGCGCGGCGCTGCTGTTCGGCGAAAGCATCGGCCCGCGCCGCTGGCTGGCCGTGGCCTTCGGCTTCCTGGGCGTCCTGCTGATCCTGCGTCCGGGGACCGAGGGGTTCGGCCCCCTGTCCCTGCTGGCGGTGGCGGCGATGCTGGGATTCGCGGGCCGAGATCTGGCGACCCGCGCCGCGCCCGTGTCGATGTCGTTCCGGCAGTTGGGCGTCCTGGGATTCGCCATGCTGATCGTCGCGGGCCTGATCGCCCTGCCCTTCGGCGGTCCCCTGACCGCGCCCGACGCCGCCACCTGGGCGGGCCTGCTGGCGGCATCGGCGGCGGGGGTCTGCGCCTATACCTTCCTGACGGTGGCGATGCGCACGGGCCAGATCGGCGCCGTCACGCCGTTCCGCTATACCCGGCTGGTCTTCGCGATGGCGGCAGGCGCGGCGGTGTTTTCCGAATCGCCCGACGCCCTGACCATCCTGGGCGGCGCGGTGATCATCCTGGCAGGGATCGCGGCGCTGCGCCTGTCGCGCCAGCCCGCGCCGCCCCGGCCCGCCTAGGCGTCACAGCCGCTCGATCGCCAGGGCGATGCCCTGCCCGCCGCCGATGCACATGGTGATCAGCCCGCGCCTGCCGCCGGTGCGCTCCAATTCGGACAGCGCCTTGACGGTCAGGATCGCCCCGGTCGCACCGACCGGATGGCCCAGGGCGATGGCGCCGCCGTTCGGGTTGACCCTGGCCGGGTCCAGCCCCAGCCCCATGTTCACCGCCAGGGCCTGCGCGGCAAAGGCCTCGTTCGATTCGATCACGTCGAAATCGCCGGCCGACAGCCCGGTCTTTTCCAGCAAGCGTTCCACCGCCGGGATCGGGCCGATGCCCATCACTTCGGGGCGCACGCCCGCCAGGGCATAGCCCAGGATCCGCGCCCGTGGCGCCAGCCCCGCCGCCTGCGCGGCGTCAGCTCGCGCCAGCACAAGCGCCGCCGCGCCGTCGTTGATGCCGCTGGCATTGCCTGCCGTCACAGACCCGTCCTTGCGGAACACCGCCTTCAACGCCGCCAGCTTTTCAAGGCTGGTTTCCTTGGGATGCTCGTCCGTGTCGAAGGCCACCACACCCTTGCGGGTCTTGATCTCGATGGGCACGATCTGGTCGCGGAAATGCCCCGCCGCAATGGCCGCCGCCGCCCGGCGCTGCGATTCCAGGGCGAATTCGTCCTGCGCCTGGCGGCTGATGTCATGCTCTGCCGCGACGTTTTCGGCCGTCACGCCCATGTGCCCGGTGCCCATCGGGCAGGTCAGCGCGCCGGTCATCATGTCCATCATCGTCTGGTCGCCCATCTTGGCGCCGAATCGCGCCGCGCTGACGGCATAGGGCGCCCGGCTCATGCTTTCCGCGCCCCCCGCGACGGCGAAATCGGCGTCCCCCAGCATCAGCGCCGGCGCGGCTGACACGATGGCCTGCGCGCCCGACCCGCACAGCCGGTTCACGTTCATCGCGGGCGTGGTGTCGGGAATGCCCGCATCCAGCATCGCCACGCGCGACAGGTACATGTCGCGGGACTCGGTGTTGATGACATGGCCGAAGACCACCTGGCCGATCCGGTCGGGGGCGATGCCCGCCCGTTCCATCGCGGCGCGCGTCACGGTCGCGGCCAGATCGATGGGCGGAATGGCGGCCAGGCTGCCGCCGAAGGTGCCGATGGCGGTGCGCGCCCCGGACAGGATGACGATTTCGGACATGAAGACCCCCGCTCGCATGGTGACGCGGCCAGAATAGGCGACGACCGCCGCAGGGCAAGCGCGTCCTGCGCGTCGTTTGCGCCCGGCACCGGGCAGCGGCTAACCTGCCGGAAAGGCAGGAAACGAATCGCGATGGATACCCCACCCCCACGGATCAAGCTGCGGCTTGAATACGACACGCCGCTGGTCCTGGGGCCGGGCAAGGCGCAACTGCTGCGGCTGATCGGGCAGCACGGGTCGATCTCGGCCGCGGGGCGCCAGATGGGGATGAGCTACAAGCGCGCCTGGTCCCTGGTCGAGGAAATGAACGCGGCCTTCGCCACGCCGCTGGTGGACAGCAGCCGGGGCGGCGCGGGCGGCGGCGGGGCCAGGGTCACGGCGACCGGCCAGGCGGTGCTTCGGCATTACGAGGCGCTGGAACGGCTTCTGACGGACAAGGGGGCGGCCGACCTGGCCGCCATCGGGGGATTGATGAGGGGGCAGGACAGATGACGATTCTGGCGATGGATCAGGGGACGACCTCGTCCCGCGCGATCCTCTTCAGCGACGACTTGCAGGTGCAGGCGACCGCGCAGCACGAATTCCAGCAGCATTTCCCGCGATCCGGTTGGGTCGAACACGATGCGGGCGACATCTGGACGACCAGTGCCGGAACCGCCCGCGCCGCCATCGAAAAGGCCGGCGCCCCGCGTATCGACGCCATCGGCATCACCAACCAGCGGGAAACGGTCGTGATCTGGGACCGCAAGACCGGCCGGCCGATTCACCGCGCCATCGTCTGGCAGGACCGCCGCACCGCCGATCTGTGCGACCGTTTGCGCGACGACGGGATCGAGGATCAGGTGACCGACACCACCGGCCTGCTGCTGGATCCCTATTTCAGCGCCACCAAGATCGCCTGGCTGCTGGACAATGTAGAGGGCGCGCGCGACCGCGCCAAGACGGGCGATCTGGCTTTCGGCACGGTGGACAGCTTCCTGATCTGGAAGCTGACCGGCGGACAGTCCCATGTCACCGATGCGACCAATGCCAGCCGGACGCTGCTTTACGACATCCGCAAGGGCTGCTGGTCCGATGACATGTGCAAGCTGTTCGGCATCCCCCCTGAACTGCTGCCCGAAGTCCGCGACAGCGCCGACGATTTCGGCACCACGCGCGCCGATCTGTTCGGACGCGCGATACCGATCACCGGCGTCGCGGGCGACCAGCAGGCGGCCACCGTGGGGCAGGCCTGTTTCCGGCCCGGCATGATGAAATCGACCTATGGCACCGGCTGTTTCGCGCTGCTGAACACCGGGGACCAGGCGGTGCGGTCGCAGAACCGGCTGCTGACGACCATCGCCTATCGCTTGGACGGCAAGACCACCTATGCGCTGGAAGGCTCGATCTTCATCGCGGGCGCGGTGGTGCAATGGCTGCGCGACGGGCTGAAGCTGATCCGCGAAGCCAGCGAAACTCAAGGACTGTCCGCCAGGGCCGACGACAGCCAGCAGGTGATTCTGGTCCCGGCCTTCACCGGCCTGGGGGCGCCGCATTGGGCGCCGAATGCGCGCGGCGCGGTGTTCGGCCTGACGCGCAACACCGGCCCCGCCGAATTCGCCCGCGCCGCGCTGGAAAGCGTGGGCTTCCAGACCCGCGACCTGTTGCAGGCGATGCGCGCCGACTGGCCCCAGGCGGACGACGCGGTGCTGCGCGTGGACGGCGGCATGACCGCCAGCGAACCGGCGATGCAGTTCCTGGCCGACATCCTGGGCGCCCCGGTGGACCGGCCCAGGAACACCGAGACCACCGCCCAGGGCGCGGCCTGGCTGGCGGGCTATCGTGCGGGGCTGTGCCCGGCGCCCGACGAATACGCCAAGGCCTGGCAGTTGGACCGCCGGTTCGAACCGCAGATGGACAAGGACGACCGCGACCGGCGTTATTCCGCTTGGCAGAGGGCGGTTCAGGCGGTGCTGTCGGTCTGATCTTCCGGCTTTGTGATTTCACCCAAGCGTGATTTTCCGTAATATCCCCGGAAAACGACAAGAGGGCAGGATGAGCAGGCTTCTGAAACTCGCGATCGTCGGGCTGGTCGCGTCATGCGGCGGCGGCAACTATTCGGCGCCCCGGCAATTGGACAACGCTTGCGCCATCGTGGCGGAACGGCCCGCCTATTACCGGGCGATGAAGGCCACCGAACGCAAATGGGGCATCCCGATCCATGTGCAGATGGCCACGATCCACCAGGAATCGAAGTTCATCGGCGACGCGCGGACGCCGCATCAATATGCGCTTGGGGTGATTCCCATCGGCCGCCAGTCCAGCGCCTTCGGCTATTCCCAGGCACTGGACGGCACGTGGGAGGAGTACCAGAAGGAAACCGGCAATCGCCGCGCCAAGCGCGACAACATCCGCCACGCGACGGATTTCATGGGCTGGTACATGCACAATTCCACGCGCCGCCTGGGCATTTCGAAATGGGATGCGGCGGGGCAGTACCTAGCCTATCACGAGGGCCGGTCGGGATTCGCACGCCAATCCTATCTGTCGAAGCCGTGGCTGGTGCGGGTGGCGAACCAGGTCGGACAGCGCGCGCAGATGTATCGCGCGCAGCTTGTGGCCTGCCGCAAATCGTGACGCTTGCCCTTGGCGCCCTGCCCGGTTGATATGGCCGGGCAGCGGAAGGAAGCCCCAGTGAACGACGATCCCATCAAGCGCGAACCGCAGGACCAGCCGGAATTCGCCCTCCATATCGGCGCACGTCTGGTCAGCGCCACGCCGGAACGTGTGGAATTCGAAATGCCCGTCACGCGGGCGCTTGCCAACCGCAACGGCGTCCTGCACGGCGGCGCGATCATGGGCCTGGCCGACAATGCCGGGGGCACCGGCACCTTCCTGAACCTGCCCGAAGGCAAGACCACCACCACGCTGGAAAGCAAGACCAATTTCCTGCGTCCGATCCGGCTGGGCGACGTGGCCCGCGCCGTCAGCCTGCCGCTGCATATCGGCCGGACGACGCAGATCTGGCAGACCACCATCACGCGCGGCGACGGCAAGGCCGCGGCCATCGTCACACAGACTCAGATGGTGATCGACTGGAAGGACTGACCCAGTCAGATCCAGTAGGTGTCGCGGAACACATGGGCGACGATCCGGTCGCGGGTCAGGCCCATGCGCGCCAGTTCGGCGTCGGATTTCGCCTCCAGCGCCTCGATCTGCGCGGACCGCGCGCGCGCTTCCAGATAGGCATTCATGCCCTGGCCGAAGCGGTTGAAGAAGGCGTCGATGCGGCTGCGCGTCTCGGGCGAGAAATGGGTGATCGTGTAGGCCATCGGAAAACCCCTTGCCTGGCAAAAGTGGTCTCCTCCCATGACCACAGCTTAGGTCATGATCGCTGTCCTATCAAGCCTCGCAGGATTCAACCAGCGTCCAGGGCGACAAGCCGCCGCGCCGCTGCCCGTCCGGCGTGCAGCCCGCTGCCCAGGCAGGCGGTCAGAAGATAACCGCCGGTCGGCGCTTCCCAGTCCAGCATCTCTCCGGCCACGAAGACACCTGGCAGGGCACGCAGTTCCCGGTTCCGAGTCAGCGAATCCCAGGTCACCCCCCCGGCAGTGGAGATCGCCGTCCCGATCCCCATCGCCCCCGCATGGCGCAGCGGCAGGGCCTTGGCCAGGGCCGCCCAACCCGCGGCATCAGCGGGCAAGGGCCTGCCCCATTCCAGCAGCAGCGCGACCTTGACCGGATCGTCCAGCACCCGGCGCAGCCAGTTTCCCACCGACAGCCTCCCCTTGGGCCTGGCGAATCGCGCCGCCAGCGTCGGATGGTCCAGATCCGGCGCCAGATCGATCCGCCCTTCCGCGCCGTCCCGCATCGCGGCCGAGATCTCATAGATCCCGCCCCCCTCGATCCCGGCACGGCCGATGACCCACTCGCCCCGGCTGCCCAGATCGCCCGCCCGCAGCGCGGTCCCCTTGACCGCCACTCCGAAATGCCGCGCCATCTGCGGCGACCAGTCCACGCGGAACCCCATATTCGCGGGGCGGAACGGCGCCACGCCGACCCCTGTCGCCTGCAACCACGGCACCCAGGCCGCATCCGATCCCAAACGGGGCCAGCTTGCCCCGCCCAGCGCCAGCACCGTGACGCGCGGCGCGATCTCTGCCACCCCCTCGGGTGTCTGGAACCGGAAGCCGCCCCCGATCCACCGCCAGCGCGTGCGTAGTTCCACCCCCGCCGCATCCAACCGCGCCAGCCAGGCCCGCAGCAAAGGCGAGGCCTTCATGCCCGCCGGAAACACCCGCCCCGTCGATCCCGTGAACAGCTCGATTCCAAGGCCCCGCGCCCAGGCCATGACCTCCGCAGGCCCGAATGCCTCATCTTCTGTGGGAAAATATCCTCGGGGGTGCGGGGGC